>CAYFIY010000108.1:0-1512 GCA_964343275.1 Hadarchaeota archaeon (SeqCode) | reverse complement strand
TTATCACCGCTGACACCAAATCTGATTGGAGAGCGGTCGAAGCTACGGCACGAGCGGCTCAAGCAGCCGATGCCAAGGTTGCCGTGATATGGCATACGACTCCTCCGGGATATGGAAAAGTTGGCGACCCTTACTTGCCCGACTCGCTTAAGGCTGCCATACCCAACTCTGACGCATGGGTGGAGTTTAACTACGAGTGGTTGTTATATTCGACGCCTTGGGACGAGGCGATGAAGCCAGGCGGCAGAACTAGATATCTCTGTCTAGTGGGGATGAATACACCAATGATGGTCAGATGTATCGGCCAAGTCAACTTGCCATTACTGACGGAGTTTCAGAAAAAAGTAACCGATATGACCAGCAAGGCAAAAAAGATGAGAATGACAACCCCAGCTGGGACTGACCTCAGTTTTGAAAACGACCCAAAAAGACCAATACTTTGTGAAACCGGTTTGGCGGATACTCCAGGCGCACACTTTCTTACGGGGCAAATTTTGTGGGTACCGATTGAAGAAACTATAAACGGAAGAATGGTTTTCGACGGTTCATTCTCGGGAGGCGGAGAAGCAGATCTGGGGATATTGAAGGAGCCAATATCGTTGCAAATAGAAAAAGGTAAAATTGTGCGCGTGGAAGGGGGAAAGGAGGCACAATTCGTTGAGGGTTGGCTGAGGAACTTTAACGATCCAAAAATGTATAACGTCGCCCATGGGTGCTACGGTTTTAACCCAGGAGCAATGTTAAGTGGCGTGTGTCTGGAGGACGAGAGAATTTGGGGAGGCACAGAATGGGGTATCGGAGACCAAGGACCAATGTTCAAAGGAACAGCGGGACATGCGAAAACTCACGCTGACGGCATATGTTTGAACACCTCAGTATGGCTAGACGACGAGCAGATAACAGACAAAGGTAAGGTCCTTCATCCGGAGCTGAAAAAATTAGCCAAAAAGTTGGGCAAAGAGTAAGGAGGATGAAATAATGCTGTTCATGATAATATGGGATACTGCTCCTGAAAAAATGATGGAAACAATTAAGGCAGCAAAAGAAGGGAAGTTTGCTCCCCCTGCAGGAATTAAGACTGTCACCGAGTATGGAACTCCCAGCGGTTTATTTTGGCAAATTGTAGAGGCAAGCGATCAGGAAGCGGTATACAAATACGTGGTGCCTTTATTATACCTACACAGAAAAGTAGATGTTTTCCCCGCGATTACACCAGAAAAATTTGCTGCTCTCTTCTAGATATTATTTGCGGAGCCACGTTTAGCCCTACCAGATATTTACCGAACCTAATATCTATTTCCACTATCCCTGAGATAAAAAACCACTAATTAAAAAAATAGCCAATATCATTACATGATATGCCATATTGGAAATGAAATGATAAATCGAAAGAAGCTTCTTCTCGCATGCGGCACAGCTTTGCACTATAACCTTTTGATTCTATGTGGGCCACTCACAGTAGAACACCGATATTAATGAGATCTTTCCTTACTTCTTGGTACATATCCATCC
>CAYFIY010000107.1:0-1556 GCA_964343275.1 Hadarchaeota archaeon (SeqCode) | reverse complement strand
AGTCGCCTATGTCAGAACACAATTCTGGTTTAACCTGAAGGCCGGGGGCTCGGTATTTTCGCCAGCTTTTGAAAATCACGCCACATTACCCGACCCCTAAAGATATCGTTACAAGCAATGGCCTAGAGGCAATCGAAGGCCTACGTCGGAAAGATAAAAAGTCTTACGAACAAGAGGCTAAAGCTCTATTGTACGCTCGTAATGACGGGCACCTCTGAATTTGTATTCATTCTCAAAGTATAATCTATAAAAACCGTCCATCAAGTTCTTTGCCTCTTTCATATCTCCTTTTATCTTTAAAAAGTGGTCTAGAATAAGCGCAGTATTAGCGGCAAATAGAAGTTTATAACATTCATCAGTAGGTATATCAGTATAGTTTACCGTAATTAAGTCAGAGTTCTTGAACTTCTCGAAAAAATCTCCAGGGCCTTTCAATAATTCCATTCTTACAGCGTCATAGTATAGCGGACATCCGGGGTATGGTGTTACTGGCCTGATTGTTCTGATTTGCCCGTAAGTATTGTATTTTTTAACAAAGTCAACGAGTTTCCAAAGTGATTCCTCTGAATCATAGAGGTTGTTCCATATGACGTTAAGTCCCATCACAAGGCCGGATTTATTGCAGACCTCAGCGGCTCTAACGTTATCATCAACTTTTACACCTTTGTTCATTCCATCTAGGACTTTTTGATCCATAGATTCGAATCCTATATTAACAAGCTGGCATCCGGTTCTTTTAAGTGATGCCGCAACCTCTTCATCTAAAAGACTTGTTCTAACATCACAGTAGTATTTGATTTTCAGCCCGTTTTTCTTTAAGGCTTCTTCAAATTCAAAAACCCTGTTCTTATTATAAAAAGTTAACTCATCTGCAATATGAAAATAGGTAACACCATATGTTGATATCAAGGCTTTCATTTCTTCAATAATGTTATCCATACTACGCCAGCGTATCCCTTTTTCCATCCGATAACAAAATGAGCAACGCGCTGAGCAACCTCGTGTTGTTATGATATCCAGGCTTTTTTCTGATTCTTCTTGACCGGGGCGTACTGAACATGTGGAGTACTCCTCCATGGGAAAGAGTTCCCATGCTGGAAAAGGTATTGAATCTAAATCCTTAGCGGGTCTTCGTCTTGCATTAATGTATACTTGCCCCTCATTTCTGTATGCGATTCCTTCTACATCCGCAAGGTCTCCTTTGTTAACTTTACAGTTCACCAAATCAACTATTGTTTCCTCTGCTTCCCCTATAGCAATGACATCTGCCCCTGTCGTTCTCAGCATATACTCCGGTATTGGTGATGGTCCATGTCCTCCCAAAACAAGCCACCCATTCTTTTTATGTTGATTAATGACTTCGCATAGGGGTTCTGCCGTTTCCTTGAATCTTGCTGCTAGAAATCCTAAACCAATTATGTCGAAGTGTTCTGACTGAAGCAGGCTGGCTAAATGATTGTTCGGGTAATGAAAGACATCCTGACAAAAAACCTCAACTTCTATATCTTCCCTTTTGGGAAGGGTCGGGGTATCCCCATAGACTGAGGACGACGACG
>CAYFIY010000106.1:0-1560 GCA_964343275.1 Hadarchaeota archaeon (SeqCode) | reverse complement strand
TGCCTTCTCATAGCCCGGTTCGCTACATTTCTCGGCCAAAGTTCTGAACAGGGAGATTCTGTCATCAATCTCATCCGGGGCCATGAGGAATTGAGGTACGAGGGTGGTTGCCCCATCGGTGCTGCAAAGGGCCGCCGCAGCCGCGACAAGGATCGGAGGCGAATTTTTCATCTTGAGCGTATTTTACAAGCGTCAATCAGATCCCAGGTATACCGGACGTTCGATTACATCGACAGTGATAGGCAGACCGACTGGCGTTGGTCGATCAAGGATTGAACGAGGAGCATCGCCATATCTTCGCCGAACCTGAAACATATTCGAGTAGTTCCGGCAATGCCCTATTTCGAGAACAGCAATCGCATCTCGGTCAACAAGGGCATCCTTCAGAAGGCTACCTTCAGTCCCGCATGAGCCTCCAGAAAAATATGTTTTTGAATGCTCTACTGGAGATTTGCTTGGTATAGGGTTTCATCCTCGAGGAGATCCTGGAGATTTAAATTGGAGATTACAATCTTAATATTTAACATTAATGGGGTCTGGAACAATTAACCAATCATAACCTTTTTTTCTTAAACTACTTATTTGTGTAAAATTAAAAGAAATAGTATTTTTATCTATCCATTCTCTATTAAGTTTTCTATGTATTATTTTTAAACTACATTTTTCTTCTTGAGATTCATCCATTATATCATCTAAGTCATATCTTGAAATAACTGAAGAATCATATTTAGTTTGAACTCTAACATCTCTAGCTTTACTTATATCTAAAAAGTAAACCATGGAAAGAGGTTCTTTTCCAAATCCTGAATAATAAGATATGTCTCTATGTTCCAAACTAAAAAACACACCTTCATTACATGAATTTCCTGTTTCATCATCCAATAAACTATAAAGCCTTCTTTGATGCGGAGAGCCAACATGGAAAGATATTTGTGATATTTCTTTAATATTTTGATGATTTACTACTGCATTATTTCTTGAAAGAGTATTATATTCATTATGGAAATCCGTGATTGGTGTTTGTTCTTGGATAAATATGTTTCTTTCTGTTAAAAGTTTTAAAAAGTCTGGTAATTGTTCTTTTTTAAAATCCCAATTTAGAACTTCCCCATTATAATCATTTATTTTATGTCGGATTGTTCGCCGACCCGTACCGGAAAGTTTAGGTGAGTTTCGGTGGAGTTTCGGTGACATGATACTTAACCAACATTCCCCAGATGACATCCAAATTTGTGGAAATCGTACCGTGGCCCCATCTCCAAGGTAACTCTATTCCGGGCTTTGTCAGAGCAAATCGGCTTGAGCCGGGGCGAGGCATTCCGTAGCCTCCCAGAATGCAAAACCCTTTCCGCTATTTCAATAGCTGGCGCTGTCACGTTAATGGGCTTCCCGGCCATTACTGGCGCTCTTTGAGGTGGTCCTGGATAATCCGACAGGGTGATAACAGCCCGTTGACGAAGTCGTCCTGCACTGATTCAATGGTGTAATCTTGTTTTTATGGGAGGCGGACCGATGGCGATGGGGCGGCAGACTGAACGGCAAGGCGATTTGATGGTGACG
>CAYFIY010000105.1:0-1585 GCA_964343275.1 Hadarchaeota archaeon (SeqCode) | reverse complement strand
AACGCATGTATGGCATACGAAACTCGCGAGGGGGGCTTCCAAGGAACAACATTTGATACGCCTGACTTGTTGATGTCGGCTGACCTCGATCTACCTAACGACGATGGCCGACTTTGGGATGCTATTATCAACGGCATCGAAAATACGCTGTGGTGTGACAATTACCCATATAGCGCTTCAGAGAAAGACGTTCTGATTTGGAGTTGGGAGCAATTTTGTAAAGACATAAAACATAATCGAAGGTTTTTCTTTTTGGATCATTCCCAAGATCCAGAAGAAAGAGAAATTATGAGCATGGGAAATACCCTGAAAGCTATCGGCCATTGGTGCACAACATTTGATTTAGTGAAAACCGTGCAATCCGGAAAGACTGTCTTTCGGGCTAGATTTCGGAAAAAGGGGGAAACGCTGGAAACAAGCTATGACCTGGGTCCTCCTTCAACGGATCAAGCAACTATATCAAACAGAATGAGTCCCCCCGGCATTGTCATGTTTTATGTAAGCGACGACCCCGAAACGGCTCTTCGTGAAATAGTTACAGACCCCGGAGAATTTGTAGTAAGTGAATTCGAACTTTTGCGTGATATGACGTTACTTGACTTATCTGAAGTTCCCGAGGTTCCGAGCATCTTCGAGCCCATTTCAGATACGCTAGAATATGATCCCACCCCACCATTAATATTTCTAAACAGTCTTGGAAGAGATATCTCAAAAAATATAGCAAGAGATGAGCGCACACATATTGAATACATCCCAACACAAGTCGTAACGGAATTCATTCGCCATAGGTTTACCCACGAGGAAAAGAAAATAGATGGCATTTGCTATCGGAGTTCAAAGGATACCGATAACAACTCAATAGTTATTTTTGCTGATCAAAAAAATTTAGTGCCAGGTGATGGCGTAAAGGATCGGTTCCAATTTAGATCCTATGATCCTTGGATTTTGTTAAAAAGCAAAACCTGTGAAACGGTTACAGGAGAAACCCTCCAGGAATGGTCCCCTCAAGTCCAGACTGCAAGTTTCTCGGACTTTATATGATACCACAGAGCATCCACAGACCCCAGAATAGAGGCATTTCACGCACCGTAGGAGCGCGAAACGGGGTTTCGTGGTGGCTAACTGGCGCACCGCTTGCAGCCCGTCCGTGTTGACGCGTTGGCTTGGCCACAATCGACTCAAAAGCGACCGCGTGGGCTTTGATGGGTCCATCGCAGTGCGGCTTCTATACGGCGGCGGTAAGGGGTATCTATCTGCCGAGGGGCACAGCGAATATAGCACTCGGCCTCGTCGCGTGTCGCTCCAGTTAACCCCCCTAAGTATTCGAGAACCTGCTCCACCGTGGGAGTGCATCTTTTCTCCCCATTGAACTTCGAAGGCAAGGCGGTCCACACAACGCCTTCCACACCGTGCGAAGCGGCCCATTCTGGGAGATCAACGATCATATCTTGCGAGCTCTCGCCCTTTGACCACCCCCGAATTTCTGCCTTCCACTTCTGCGGAATGCCTTCGCGTTTGCGCAGGGCTTCCCGGGCAACAGCTATGTCCGTGTGATCCATCACGGCCCAAAGAGCGCGGACCGGAG
>CAYFIY010000104.1:0-1600 GCA_964343275.1 Hadarchaeota archaeon (SeqCode) | reverse complement strand
TTGTTAATTATGCCATTTACACAAAATTATTTACAGGCCCACTAGTTTTTCCTCAACTTGCTGCACCGCGAGCTCTAACCATCGGATCATGGAAATCGCACTAAATTTTATCTGTTTCGATTGGGATAGGGGGGCTTTTAGACCGCCCCTCCCACACCACCGGACATGCGGGTCCGCATCCGGCGGTTCATAAGTGTTAACATTCTAGACTGATTAGCCCTATTCCTTTTAACCGCTTGTTGCTCAACACTTCCTGCATCACATCTCCTCGACTTGCATGCCATATTCCTCTGCTGCTATAGGCACATCGATATGCTCGATCGTACTTAATCCCAGTTTCAAGAAAGGCACTAAGTCGTGTCTTACCGTTCTTCAATTGTCCATAACGACACGCACGAACACGTCGGCGTATCCATTTGTCCAACCTTTTGAAGGTTAGTTTAGATGTTTGTGGTGCAAAATAATTACCCCAGCCACGAATTATCGGTTTCAATTCTCTAAGAATTTGCTCCATAGATTTTCCTCCACGTATTTTAGTGCATTCGCGTATCTTATTTTTGAACGCTTTAATGCTATCCAAATTTACCTGAAGGTATTTCTTTGTGATATCAAACCCTAGAAACTTAATCGATTTTCCTATTTCACTTTTTCCTTCATTTATATGAAGTTTAAGTTTTGTGTTTAGGTATTTCTTAACCCCATTAAAAACCTTTTTGGCTACTCGTTCTGTGTTGACGAAAATTACCACGTCGTCAGCATATCTGACGAAGGATAGTCTTCTTCTGGTTAATTCCTTATCCAGGTCATCTAAGTAGAGGTTCGATAGCAGAGGAGATAATGGTCCTCCCTGTGGAACTCCCTGAAGCGATAACCCTGTATTAAGGTATTTCCTTATCAGATCAAGTACCCGCTGGTCCTTAATTATAGAGAAAAGTTTGCTCATCAAGCGATCATGATTCACTCGATCAAAGAATTTTTCGATGTCCAAATCAATCATTATTTCTTTTCCATTCTTTAGGTTTCCTTGCGCTCTTTCAATGGCTTGGTGTGCTGACTTCTTTGGGCGAAACCCAAAGCTTTCCTCACTGAAGCTTTTATCGAGATAGCATTGTAAAACCTGTAGAAGGGCTTGTTGGATTAGCCGATCTAAAACAGTAGGGATTCCAAGAGTTCGGGTTCCGCCAGTTTGTTTAGGTATTTCTACCTTTTTAATCGACATAGGTTTATACCGTCCCTGTAGGAGGCTGTCCTTTATTTTAGGCCATTCTTCTTTCAGGTACGAGTTTAGTTCCCTTACAGACATCCCATCACTTCCAGGACAACCATTGTTCTGGCGAACCTTTTTCAAGGCAGCCAACATATTATCCCGTGAAAGGAATTCCTCCATAAGGTCAGTCTTTGAGCGCAGAATTTCAAGGCAATGTGACGTAGAAGATACCATAGCTGCTTTCGTTCTTGGTTTACGGAGCCCAGTCTTCTCTCCGCTCTTATCGGCATCTATGTTATTATTTAAATCTTCATTTCTCATACTCTACTTTCCTTCACTTATGTTCAGCCCTTTGCTCCTTCCATGTTTCCATGGCTATCAACACTACTATGG
>CAYFIY010000103.1:0-1602 GCA_964343275.1 Hadarchaeota archaeon (SeqCode) | reverse complement strand
GGAAAATTTCAGAAGCTCTTCCTGCTAGACGGGGAGGGAACTATCGAATCACGCGATGTCCCTTAAGTCTTTGAACTTCTGTAATGCTCGAGGACCGAACCTGCTGCCGAACTTCCTCAGGGCTACAAAAAGAAAGTTATGAAGACCATCAAGTCTAGGCTTTCGTTTCGTGGTCTCATCTTTTTGAACTCAAGGTGGGGAATGCCCTTGGAGCAGCGTTTGTCCATCCGCCCACTCGTCAGCTCTAGCTATCCTTTGCCTTTCTGCGGTCTGTGACTTAGTTGTACGGTGAGGATTCGGGAAATGATGATGGCTACGCCAATTTCATCGAGTATGTTCAAGGGTTCCATAAGAATCAGCGCGACGACGAGAACGCCGAACCGACCCACAAAGGGTTACTGTAACACTTGAATTTTTATCTTGCTTTTTCGAGTTGTTATAATTATTAATCCACAATACTTATTGTTTTAATAACTATATTTTAAAGAAAAGGAGGGTTTGATGAGAGAAATCGTAAAAAACTTAGGTAAGGGCATTTTAAGTTTTGCTCTGATTTTCGTATGGATTCCCGCATTTTGCGCCGACTATCCAAACAAGACTATTCGTATTGGTACTTGGTCTAGTGTGGGTGGCGGAGGCGATGTATTAGCGCGCCAACTCCAAGGACCTTTAAGTGAGGCCGCAGGCGTTCCAGTCAACGTTGTTAATAAACCTGGTGGAAGTGGAGCTGTTGCGATGGAATGGCTGTCGAAACAAAATCCAGATGGATATACGGTACTTGTAGGAACAGCATCGGGTGTGATTTCGCCACACACCACTGGCGCGAAATTTAACCTAAGCCATTTCAAAGGTGTGATTCGAGCTCAGATGGACCCGGAAGTCATCATGGTTCGTGCTGATTCTCCGTGGCAAACAGTTAATGATGTTATTAACTCGGCGAAGGCAAACCCTGGCAGCGTTAAATGGGGTGGAGCATTCCTTGGTAGCCTAGATAGCGTATTGGCCTACCAGATCGCTAGTGCTAACAATATTAAGTTTTCATATGTGCCTTTTGAAGGTGGAGGCGACGCCATGATTGCGCTATTGGGGGGACATGTCCCTGTTTTAATAGGGAGTCCTTCTGAGGTCGCAGGACAGATCCAAGCAGGCAAAATCCGTTTGATTGCAGTAGCAACAGCTAAACGTCTTAATAGTATGCCAAACCTTCCAACTTTGCGTGAAGCAGGTATGAATTTAACGGCTGTACTCTGGCGTGGTGTTGTTGCACCCAAAGATACCCCAGATTCAATCGTGAATATTCTGAGTGACCACTTGAAGACAGCAATCTACTCTCCTTCCTTCGTTAAATACATGACGGACGGTCAGATCTTAGATGGGTATCAGAGTGCTTCAGAATTTGATGTGAGCATTCAAAAAGAGTTCAATTCTTATGGTGAAATCATTAAAGAAATGGTGAAATAATAAGTATAGTAGAGTATTATTAACCTTCAACCATCAGTGGTCTGTTTTTTTACGAAAGGCAAAAAATAATCACTGATGGTTGTTTTTTTAAAGGGCTTTATGCACAAAATTCAAGTTATGGTTCCACGGGCAACTTCAAAA
>CAYFIY010000102.1:0-1617 GCA_964343275.1 Hadarchaeota archaeon (SeqCode) | reverse complement strand
TTTTGCGTATGTTAGATAAATCCAGTCATCCCAGAAGCGGAACATCCGATCAAAAAACTGTGGCATTATCAAAAAAAAGAGAAATCTTACAATGAATGCTATACAAAAAATTGCAATTATTAACTTAGTATTTTCCTTCATTAATTATTCTTGTTCTAACAAGTCCAATTCTTTTTATTAATCCTATTACTGACCCTACCACATATCCAGGCGCCTTTACCATATCAAGAGAAAGACCAAGCAAGCTAACCTTTATCCATCTAAATGGTAATAGATAGGCTGTTTCTACCTTACGCTTAAGCGGTAGCAGAATACCGCGATATAGTATTGAGGCCAATATTACCCCGCTAACATACATTTTTGTTATGTGAGGCACATAGAGTACCGCATCCTCCATCCACCCGGCAATGACAGCATTCCAGTTAAATACTGCTAATGTGATAAAAATAAGTACTATTAACTGTAGCACTCGAGAAAACAGTGTCTTGGACACGTTCCGAAAGAAAAGATAATGTACCAACTGGTAGGCCAAGAAAAGAAATACCAGAGCAAACAGATAGATTTTTGTTACATGAGGGATAAACAAGGGGTTCATATCCCAGCCGGTAATATGGTAATTCCATTTAGGCAGGATGATGGCAGACAGAATGAGCAAAAGAGTCAAGTAAGCATCCTTTACATTGCGAAGGATATTCAACCGAGCAGTGTGGTAAGCAGAGGTCAGGTATTTTTTCACCGTGCTGGAAAAATTGTCAGGGAGACCATGGTAGGTAACAACAGGCGCATCAGGTCTGTGAACGTTGAAACCGTTCTTGATCAATCGCTCCCGCCATTCGATATCTTCACCCATTCTTACATGTTCCAGGAATCCACCGGAATCAATAAAGACCTTTTTCTTAATCAATGTACCGGGCACGGTGTGATGACCGATCTTTCCATAAGTGGCCGCCCGGAGAGCTTTCTGAAAGGGTGATGCGGCTTCAAATCGTGTAACACCAATGACCACATCAGCGTGGTAGGCCTGAATCAAATGCTGATATCTCTCCAGCCAGTCCTTTTCAGGTACAGTTTTGCAATCAAGGAAAGCAATCCATTTCTCATTTGCGAGATCGACTCCAATATTTCGGGCTTTGCCAGGATAGGCCTTATTTTCACTATGGTAAATGATGGAAACGGTGTCATCGTATTCTTCTACGAATACTTTGACTCCCGCGCTTGTACTTGAATCGACGATGACAGTCTCATGGGGAAGAACAGTTTGATTGTTGATCGCGGTAAGTAGTGTTTTTAAGAATTCCCCGTCATTCTGGGCGGGAATAACAACACTTATAGAATTATCACGCAATTACTTAAAGATCCACAAATTGACTATATCTAACTGGATTAGATAGAAAATGAAACTAGACTGACGGAACAAGTTCTCTGTAAAGTCCAGCATGCTGCTCCGCGACTTTATCAATAGAAAACCTGTCTTCGATGGTTCTTCTTGCTTGCCAACCTAATGTTTCAGCGAGAACAGCACCATTAAACACCCTCCCTATTGCCTTTCCCAAATCATCACTAATCCCGGGCTCGACCAACAGTCCATTGACACCTTCCTCAACGACCCAGTCAGTA
>CAYFIY010000101.1:0-1649 GCA_964343275.1 Hadarchaeota archaeon (SeqCode) | reverse complement strand
TAGAAGGGAATGGTATCGTTGATCTAAGACAAAGATATTCACCCATCTACTACACCGTGTATTTAGATAGTTAGTGAAATGCAGAATGCTAATAAACTTTGCGGAAGAAAAAACTTGGACAAAAAAAAGTGTGGTTAATTGACTTGTATGCTTTTTGTGGATTCCCAGAGTCCGTGGATATTGCAGTATGAGATAGCGTTTAGTGAGCCACCTTTCTGGGTTTTGAAGGAGAAACTTACTCCGTGGTTCGTGTAGACCGGTCCCTTATTAGGGCCTTCAGCACTCTCTCCGTGGGCGTTGAACTCAAAGTTACCTACATCGTACGCCGATTTCTCCCCTTCAGGCACAAAATAAACCCTGATCCAGCGGATGTGGTGCTCCGTTGTGTTCGGATGTGCGACCTCTTTGCCTACGGTCACGGTGATATCCAATTTTTCACCTGTGCCGACTTCGTCGGGGCCATCTATAACGGGGACATGTTTCTCGCCTTTCCAATCAGCAGTCTGAATCTTCTCTGATATTCGCTCAGCCATTTCTATTCTTGAAAAACTTGGGAACGGTGAAATAAAACCAAGTACATTTTTGGCACTCGTAACTGCTGACTGATTTAGTAAATCAAATTTGTGTTGATTTAATCTGTTACATACTTATCTATCTTGTAACGTTCCTGATCGTGCCACGTACTAGATTTATATAGGTGCCAAGGCGAGCCTCGCACCTTTGCCCAAAACACTGGCGTACCTATATATTCCAACCTTCATTCTCGATGTATGTTTCACCTTAGGATATAGAGAGTGGTGATCGAGTGTACTGTATACCTTAAGTTGTCCTAAAAGAGGCGCAAAATTGAAAATTTTCTTCAATGTATTGGAGCCGGGCGAGGGATTCGAACCCCCGTAGATCCGCTCTGCAGGCGGACGCCTAAACCGCTCAGCCAACCCGGCGCGGATTAATCTACCCTTTCCCCGTAATTTTAACCTATCGTGTACCTGAACCCATTCGCGTCGACATCCACATGAATTATAAGCAGGAACCATTCCGATTATTCTGGCGTACGTTAAATGGCATCAGCTTTTGTGGTCATCAAGGTCGAGAGTAGGGAGGTTGAGAAGGTCTACGCAGACTTAGTTGCCCTAAGTGAGGTCACCGAAGCCCACGTGATCGATGGCATTTACGAGGTATTCCTACTAGTTTCTACAGAGACAATGTCCGCCATCGAGGAGCTGGTGCAGAAGCAGATTGAACAAATAGAGGGAGTCATCTCCACTTTGACCCTGATAATCCTAGATCCAGACTCTAAGAGTACCTCTGAGGACATACCTCTCGCGACCGCCATCTAACCAACTCTAGCCATAATTATCAGCTTTTTTCCCAGACTCTTGAGGTTAAATATTGAGTTCATAACACTCTTAGATCTATAATCCTCCTTCCCTAAACGAAACGTGTACTGAGGTATCTTTACTATAATCGGGGTCGAAAAAATATCATGGATTTAGCAAATGGCGGGCTCGGTGGGATTCAAACCCACGATCAATGGAGATATCACCCGTCTCCTTCCCTTTTTTGTTTCACTTTAGCATTTGATAAGAAACGAGTTCCCGCAAAGATTAGGGTGCTATGGGGATTTGGAACCTTATTTTTCCCAGCTT
>CAYFIY010000100.1:0-1658 GCA_964343275.1 Hadarchaeota archaeon (SeqCode) | reverse complement strand
CATCGATATCCCAAGGTTGAACCTTGAAAGCTCCTTAAGGAAATCAAGGTACTGTTCCCAAACGGGTCTGTCAAGACCAAGCTTGCCTCTGATCTCATCGACATAGGCAGTCGGGTACTGGTCGCCATACATGATCACGATGGGGTCACCCGGAAGTATGTGCATGATGCCAAATACGGATGTCAGTAGAATAAAGAGCGTCGGAATTGCTAAGAGCAATCTTAAAATTACGTAATACCTTAATTTCATTATCCGCCCCCCGCTAAATCATTATTCTAGCAAACAAGAGCATATTAGTCCTATAATAACTAGATAGGGTATTGTTAAAATAAAATATAAAAATAAGCTTGGTAGTTTTTCCATCAGATTTTTCCTACTTACTCGCGCGAATGAAAGCAGCCCTTACGGGCTCACACCCACCTATATCTAATTTCTCACATTCATCCGGAATCTCCACAGAGTCATACCCCAACCACATCCAAACTACTCGGACGCCAATAAACGCAGCATTAGCTTGCCTCAACCCTATATAGCGTTAAGAGAAAGCGATTAGCCCATAACCACCGCGGTGGACTCCACCTTCATTGAGGTCCGCCAGACGGGGGAATGGGTGAAGCAGAAGCATTAAAAAAGGAAGCGGTATGGTGACCACTACTTCGCTGTTGATTTCGAGACGAATAAGGTTGCGGCGCTGGCTGTTTGGGGAGCACAAATTATCCAGGGACATTGATTTAATCGTCCAGAAGCGGGTGGTCAAAATTTCCTGTAATAATCGGCTAGTGAATATATGAGATGAAAAGAAAAGAAGCAAGAGTGATAATATGCCTTATTATCTCTAGTAAATTGAAAAAATAAAAAAATAAAAAAAGGATTTTTTTTGTTGTTTATACTGGTGGATCGGTTGTCTCCCAATCAGCGGGGATCTCTTTGGAGATCTGCCAGACGCCCTGCCAAGGTTTGTCACATGTCATCCATGGATTGTAGTCCTTAACCCAGGTATTGTGTGCGTCCCAAAAGCCGTCGTAGTACAGCGGCACTGAGAAGCCTTCGTCGATGATGTAGTCCTGTAGGTAGGTGTAAATTTCGTCCCTTCTTGCTTCCAAAGTCATGTCGCCTGAAGGATACGCGCCGGCTCCCTTAGCAGCCATATAGGTGTTTCTGGCTTCCTCTAACATAGCGTCTATCTCTGGAACATTGAAGCTGATACGCTGCGCCAAGTCAACGCTTGAAGAGTGCATCTGATAGAATATTTCCGTATCTGGATCGTAGTAGTCGTAAGTCCATCCCCTAAGGAACATTGGTAGCTCGCCGGCTCTCGCCATGTCAAAGAAGGTTCCCCTCTCGATGAACTTTAGCTCGAGAGTGATACCGGCCTTTGCAAACTGAGCCTGTAGAATTGTTCCTACGTCCCTGCTGAACTCCTCGCCACGACCAGCGGGATACCAGAACTGAGTTTCGAATCCGTCTGGATATCCAGCCTCGGCCAGGAGTTCCTTAGCCTTCGCGATTCTCTGCGCCATCGGGGTGTCCCTGATGGGCTGGAGGACCGGCTTGAAGTAGAACTGGAATGGTCGCACCATTGAGTGTGCAACTGTGGCTGTGTTGAACATCAGCTTGTCAACAATCTCGGTTGGATCGACTATCCACTGAATCGCCTG
>CAYFIY010000099.1:0-1676 GCA_964343275.1 Hadarchaeota archaeon (SeqCode) | reverse complement strand
TGGTTCTATCACTATCCCGGTGAATGAAAAGCCAGATCTCACTAGGTTTAGAAATCCAAACAAAAACAACGGAAGAATGATATTCGCGGCAGGCCCACCGACTGCGAAAATAATTCGCTTGTATACTGGTATTTGAAAGAATTCAGTATCATTTTCAATGTTAGGTAAAACATACCCTCCAATTGGAATAAGTGATAACCAGTATTCTGTTTTTCTGCTCTTATACATCCATAATTTCGGGCCAAATCCAATTGAAAATCGGGCAATTGGTATTCTCATCCATCGCCCCGCGAGGAAATGACCAAGTTCATGTATGAGAATCAACACACCGACCGTGAAAATCACAATGAGATAATTCACAGATTATTTCCTTTCGCTTTTGTTATCTGCCTGGTGGTACAAACTCCACTCCACGAAGCTGGGAAAGAACGAAGCAGTGGGAACAAGAGAGAACGGGCTATGTCAAATCTGTCCACTATGCTCTGGATATATACTGCACAAGCAGTTTATCCGCAGCTTCTTTCCGATCTGGAGAGATTTTATACCATTGAAACCGGGATGATTTGTTATCCTTGCACCAATGATTCACCTTTTCTTGGGGCGATAGAGATGTGTGCTGTGGCCGAAGAAGACTTCAGCCGCTTCCATAATCGTCTCTGAAAGGGTTGGGTGCGGATGGATAGTCCATTGGATATCGGAAGCTAACGCCGCCATTTCAATGGCGAGCACACCTTCTGCGATAAACTCACCAGCACCGGCGCCAACAATTCCCATGCCCAGCACACGCTCTGTCTCCGGATCGATAATCAGCTTGGTTGTGCCATCGTTGAAACCCAGGGTGGTTGCTCTACCGGAAGCGCTCCATGGGAAGCGGACAATTTCTACAGAGCGATTCTCATGCTTTGCCTGCGTTTCGGTCAGACCGCACCAGGCAATCTCCGCATCCGTAAAAACAACAGCAGGTATTGCCCGCGGTTCAAAGGCGACTTTGTGACCGGCAATCGCTTCCGCCGCAATGCGGCCTTCATGGGACGCCTTGTGGGCTAACATTGGTTCTCCAGCTATGTCTCCAATGGCATAGATTGTGGGCTCTTTCGTCCGACGTTGGGCATCGACCTTAACAAAGCCGCGCGGACCAATTTCGACCTTTGTGTTTTCCAGACCCAGACCACCCGTGTTCGGCATGCGCCCAACAGAAATGAGCACCTTCTCGAATACCTGGTTCGGTTCTTCGATGTGTTCTCCTCCCAATTGAACACGAATCCCTTCCCCTTCCTCCACCATTTGAACGACTTTGGTGTTGAGCATGATGGCCTGGAACTTTTTCTCGAGCCGCTTTGAGAGTACAGTCACCAAATCACGGTCGACGCCCGGTAGTAGAGCGGAAGTCATTTCCACAACGGAAACTTCCGTGCCGAGCGCAGCATAAACACTTCCTAACTCAAGTCCTATGTAACCTCCGCCGACCACCAGCATATTTTTTGGAATTTCATCTAGTTCCAACACACTGGTCGAGTCGAGGACGCGAGGGCTATTCAAGGAGAGATTGGGGATGGTCGCCGGGTGAGAACCGGTTGCCAGAATCGCATGGTCGAACGACAGAAATGTTTCCTCGGCTTGATTCGTCCGGATTTTCAGCGTTTTGGCATCGAGGAAACTCGCCCTGCCCTGGCTGA
>CAYFIY010000098.1:0-1681 GCA_964343275.1 Hadarchaeota archaeon (SeqCode) | reverse complement strand
TTGGATTGTACTATGTCCAAATCTTAGATGATCGAGGTTGGACTAACTTTAACACAATTGTCGGCGGCACTCTGGAGAATCCATATGTCGCATATCCCCAATATCATCCCCAAAAAGACTATCTGGTTTATTGCCAAGGCCTGGAGTCTGCGATTAAAAACGAAGGAAGTCTCGAGCTGAATATCACCCGTAGTATTGCTAATGAAGATGGGAAGTTGATGTTCAAAAAGCCTGAGCTTCCTCAGCTGGAACCCTCGTTTTCTCCTTCGGGCGAGGAAATTGTATTTACCGGTATAGATAGGGGTAATAACGATATTTGGAAAGTTGCGAACAAGACGCGAATTGGATCTCAAGGCTTCCGGGTCACACAAAGCTCTCCACAACGTCTCACTGAATATTCTTCTTCCGAGTCCAAACCCAGGTGGTCTCCAGATGGAAAATTGATTGCCTTTCTATCTGGAAAAGGCGAAGAGAAGAATGAATGGGGACTCTGGGTGATGGATGCGGATGGGAATAATCAACGCAGATTGGAGAGCCGCGTCCTGGACGAGGATTATCCCGAATGGTACGGAGACAGCAAACATATCTTTTTTGTTAAGATATTGGAAGAGAAACAAAATCCCATCCAGTATGTAAATGTAGAGAGTGGAGAAATCGGCACTCTCGAGACAGCCACCGTGCTGCATACGCATCTCGATATTTCGCAAAACGGGACCCACATTGCGCTGTCTGCCAAAGGAAAGACGACCGATAAGAATCTGACCTGGCTCAAACTTTACATCGGGCAGTTACGCGCTATACAGAATTAGTTAAAAACTGGCATATGAATGATGCTGGTTCAAAAAAATGCCCAGATTACGACTAATAGCTTCTATATTGATTTTCATTGTTCTCGGAACAGGTTCTAGTTTTTCCCAAAACCTCAGTCTCGAAATCGAAGAGCAGGCATTTATTCGTGGAAATCCCCCTACAGAAGTAGGGGAAATCGTCATTATAGAAGGCGAAACACCCGTTATTACCGCAGAAAGCCAGCTTCGCCTCGCAATCCCCGGTAGCTTTGGACTACAATGGAATACTCAAGAGACCGGCCAACTGGATGGAGGAGCAGCTGGTAAAGTCTCAAACAGAGACTTTGATCCGACCGCTAAAATATATATTATCGATATTCAGGGAGATTTTGCCCCGGGAGACACTCTTATCATCAGGGGCTTGCAAGTAGATAATATATCAGCTGCATCCTTGGCCATCCCTTTAAATCTCTTTCTCGGTGACGCAGACACACCACTTGCCACCAGTACGTCTGAATGGCGTATCGGCGATCCAAGGTTCAACATAGTCGAGCAAGTATTTGCGGTAGGTGACAGATCGACCGAATTGGGACCTATAACTGTGATTGAGTCCCCCGTGGCAGCAGGACTGACTGAAGGAGTGCAGATACGCCTGATACTTCCCCCCGAAGCAGAATTGGCCTTAACGTGGGATACGAGCATTGACTCTGTGAGGTTGGAGGGAGAACACGCCGGCCAAGTTTCTCCCAGGGTGGATTATATAGATGAGCGCATTGCAACCTTGGAGGTAAACGGAGATTTCACCTCTGGTCAGGGAGTGATAATTCGTGGATTGCGTGTGACGAACATCGATTCTCTATCAGGACCAGCCTCGCTGTTGCTCTCGCTCAATT
>CAYFIY010000097.1:0-1694 GCA_964343275.1 Hadarchaeota archaeon (SeqCode) | reverse complement strand
CGTGATGGAGAGATTGATAGTTTAATAAAATCGCTGGATACTGAAGCGATTTTTGATCTTTGGGTTTCCAGTAGAAATCAATGGAGGCATGAGGCTTTAGATATGGCGAAGTGGGATGCGTCTGCTATCGAACCTTGGCGAGAAGCCAAGATCTATTACGAGCAACATCCTGAACTATTACAAGGAGAAGCTAAGTCAATGGTCTCTGAAGTTCAAGAGATGATGAAAAATATTCCAAGCCTGGAGCGTAGAGTCGTCCAAAATGAATTTTCGAAAATATATAACGGAAAAACGCCACCCGCACTGCATATCGCGGAATGGATTGGGCCGGCGACAACTCTGGAGAGTCTGCGTGGGAAAGTCATTCTTTTGGATTTCTGGAATACAGCGTGTCCCCCATGTATAAGAAGTATGCCGTACACTCAGAAGCTGCTGGATAGATTTTCTGGAAGGGGTTTAGAAATACTGGCTATTCACAGCGCTCGCGCTGGTAATTTCAAAGAAGTGCCGAGGTTATTGCGTGCAAACCAATACGGATTTTCAGTGGGATTGGATGATGGTTCCGAGACAGAAATGAACTATGCTGTGAAAGCGTGGCCAACATACTATCTTATCAATAAGCAAGGGCATTTGGTTTGGGGCCCATCGCACGATGCCCCCAGCTATGGGGTGCTTCTCGAGTTTCTCAACCAGGAGCGTTGATCCAAAGTCATTGCAGGGGTGCTTCCTGTGGATCCCGTCCGGTGACCTATAATTCGTCATGGACACGTTATTTTATTTGGACTATCAACACTCATTTATGCGATTGAAAGGAGAATGCAATGTCTACTATCCCGTCATCGTTAGCGACTGCGCTAGGCATGTTCCTGTGTTTTTTATCTGTCGGAGAAGACGTTGATCACAAGGAGGAGATCCCCAATTGGGTGAGTTCTGGGGAGCAGGTCGGGCACTCGGCAATCCCGGAAACGGACTACTCCTATCTGGCCGAGTGGCTGGATACCCATGCTAAGCCGGCCCGGCAGTACCTCATCGAGCTCTTCGCAAAACACCAGGTTGTGATTGTGGGTGAATTCCACCATATCAAGGAGCATAAAGACTTCGTCCTCGATTCCATCCCTCGCCTATACCATGAAGCTGGCGTGCGCTGTATCGGCTGGGAGTTTTCCCGACACACGGACAACGCGCAATTGGAGAAACTGGTCAACGCCGAGGAGCACGATCCGGAAGCCACCATGCAGTTCGCCCGAGACCAACTGGCTCACGAGTGGAATTCACGAGAACACTGGGATTTTATCGAGCGGGTCTGGCGTCTCAACAAGAGCTTGAAGCCGGGTGAGGAAAAGATGCGGTTTATCGGCTTAGACCACGATGTCGATTTTGCCCGATTCTCAATTCTCAGCAAAACCCAGTCCGAGGATTCGCCAGAGTTTGAAGAGATAGTGACCGAAATTCTGAAGCGAGACAGAACGATGGCAGAACAGGTTGAGAAAGAGATCATCGAAAAGGGGCAGAGAGGACTTCTCTTTGTTGGACGCGGCCACGATTTCACGCACTACCAGTTTCCGCCCAACATCAATCTCGGACGCGAAGTCATGGGAAATCTGTTACACCAGAAGTTCGGAGATCGCGTTTCTCAGGTGTGGCTCGGAGGAACCATGTTTCCGATTATTGAAAAGGTGATGGCGCTCAATGGA
>CAYFIY010000096.1:0-1716 GCA_964343275.1 Hadarchaeota archaeon (SeqCode) | reverse complement strand
GGGTTCGGAAGGTGGGATTCACTATTGAGGAGTCTAAGTTTGAGGAGAAACTTCCTCGGTATCTATTACATTAGCTGTTGCTCTATACTCTTTTGTACCTATGGTTAATTTGATTTCATAAATCCCTGGCTTATCAAACCTAGTATCTTCTAATCCAAGATAAAAGCTGTTTTCTCCTTCGATTTCACTAGATTTTACAGATTTACCTAAAACCTCAAATCTGAATTTATTTCCTCCTGGCACTAAATAGCAAATTTGAACATCATCTCCCTTTTTGAGTTTAATCCTCTCTCTTAGATTTGACTTCTCAAATGAGCTTTTAGCTTTTTCTCCGTCAGAAGTTCCAGATTCATATATCTTGTCAGAAAAAAATCTGTATTCCCTATAAAGACTTGTTGTAACATAAATACCTGCTAATTTAGATAGGCTTTTCCGCTCCATTTCAGGAGTGACTATGGAATTATGCCTTTCTTCTTTTTTTTGTCTCATATACAATGAATACATAACTTTTCCTATTCCTATAATACCCGATATAATAGCTATTTGAATATTTTTAGA
This sequence comes from Hadarchaeota archaeon (SeqCode), assembly GCA_964343275.1. Lineage (GTDB taxonomy): Archaea > Hadarchaeota > Hadarchaeia > Hadarchaeales > Hadarchaeaceae > Hadarchaeum. Next base: position 1,158 of record CAYFIY010000096.1, on the reverse strand, counting down.
TTTTATAGAAACATAACCATTCATAGAAACAATATCCTCTAATTTTTCAGGTAAAACTCCGAAAAATTCTTCATGATACGCTTTTACAGTTGAATCGACAGCCGAAGGATTTTGATTTCTTATACCTTCAAGAAGTTTTTCAATAAAAGCACGACCTATCTCATCTGTAGTGTTGCCCAGTTCAGTCAGTTCGGTTGCCATCTTTTGCTTGACTAAACCCAGATATTCAAGCACTGGCATAACATCAGGTCCGAAATATTCTATGAGTCCTTCTCCAGCTATAGCTCTTTTAGCTGTGTCAATAGTTACAGCACTTAAAACGAAATAGGATGCTAAGCTTAATGTTGTATGGTTTTTTTTCATGGGTAGGTAGTGCCCCTCTTGGGTGTTGTTATTAGTACTTTGAGGTACACTTGGGCACTGTCAAGTTGACCATTCCCTGGTTCTTCACAAGTGCGCCTTTAAGAACGGGGCTGCCAGATCCCACAACAGCAGATGACCTTCGGGATGGCGGGCGTAGTTGAAGTGCTCTTCAGCGCCCAGCAGGCGGTAGGCCCGGCGGACGATGGCTTCCATCCTATCGCGATCTTCGGGGGTTATGAGGCCGTCCTGCTCGCCCACCTGCAGTTGCATAGGTCGGGGTGCGATGAGACAGAAAAGCTCGGGAACATCCCCGTATTGAAGGAGGCCGGGGAGATACTGGATGCCGCAGGAGGACAACTTCAGGGATCGCTCCCGGAAGATGTTCATGCAACCTGATGGGACACATGCCTTGATGTGCTCGTCGAAGAGGGTAAGCCACATGGTCATCCGACCACCGTACGAATTGCCGAGGCATCCAAGACGCTCCCCATCGACCTCGGGTCGTGCCGAGAGCACATCGAGCGCGGCCTGGCCGTCCTGAATGGGCAGGTCGAGCACGTTCATTCCGTACATAGCGGCCGCCATCTGGATTACATTGCACTTGTCTCGATTACCTCTAGAACTGCGAAAGGTGTCTGGATTAGCATTAATTGTTCGTTGTGGTTGAAAAATGATTCTGCCACTTGGGTGAAATAGTTCTGTCTATAAAATTTGTCATCATACATATGCACGACAATACCGCACTGCTGCTCCATGTGGAAGGCAGCTTCTGGGTCCAACGATCGCGATTTGAGT
>CAYFIY010000095.1:0-1749 GCA_964343275.1 Hadarchaeota archaeon (SeqCode) | reverse complement strand
AATTTCCACCAACTATCGGACACGACCAGCGGTCAAAAAGGCAGTCACTGGCCAGATAACGAAAGGTGCTGTTGGAAAGAACCTTGCCGGTCGTCTTCAAAGTCTTTCCGGCCGGGCAGGTGTAAACGTCGCGTTCCATGTCATACGCACCACTACCATAAACAGCCAGGGCCGCGTATCATCAACAATACGAGCTGGCACTCTTTTATACATCAAGCCTAGATGTCCAAAATTATCTGACGCCGTACAATCCTGAGGCGGAACCCACATGGTCAAAGCAGAAAAACGAGCGTCATGGATTGATGCCTTTTGGGGTGGTGATGTTGCTGGCGAATTCGATCGGACGCATTTGATCTTGTTGGACGAAGCACTACACGGTTTGTGGAGATTAGGTCGAAATGTTGTTTTACTCTGGGCCGTCGATCACCGAAGCATAAAAGCTCTAGTGGTTCCTCACTACCTCATCACAGATTTCACCAACGCCAAGAATGCTGGTCAAAAATTTGCCTCTGGATCTGGATCTTCAAAAAATTTTATCGAGAACCTAATATTCAATCCGAAGAGGGTGGAGCTCGACAGATTACAAGATGTCGCAAAATTATTGGGTTACGAGCCTGAACATATTAAACTGCCGTTTGTTCCGGGCGAAGACTTGAACCTTGAAATCATCGATTCTCTTGTCAAGCGGTACAGCATCACTCTCGTGAAGGATCGGGCGGTAGCGTTATTCGATACAGTCGGTTTTTCCCTGTATTCTCCGCTTGAACAGGTTACTCAGCTAAATAGCTTGGCGTATTCCGTGAACGCCGCGTACAGCAATCTGCTAGACAAGGAAATCAATGTCAGATTTGCGCGTACAACTACTGGTGACGGGTTTTATATTTGGAACAGAAGTTCCGGCATCGGGGACGCAGTCGACCTTTACCACTTCATGCATTTGGTCCTTGCTGACAACGCAATTGCGCGCAGCAAGGCAAGCGGGAACAGCGTACCATTGCTTCGGGCCTGTTTTCACATCGGCCCCCATTACGAATTCTACCAAGCGGAGGGACTCAGTCCGACGACGTTCAGCTACATAGTCGGAGAGGTAACGATCGAGCTTGCCCGGATGATTGAGAAAGCCAAACCGGGACAAATTCTGGTCGGGAATTTTGAAGCTCCAATGCAAGACCAAGAGAGCGGACAGATCGCCAAGTTCGACGCAATCCAATTCATTGAAAGAGCACAAGATACGCTTTCTAGCCTCAAGGGATTAGTCCTTTCGGGCGACAGGATCAATTCGCTGAAATGCTATCTTACTGGAGACAAAAGCGGCGATGGATACTTCAACATTAAGAAGTACCGAGTTTCCGACAAGCACGGATTCACCCACGATGTTTTTAACGCCAAGGTGAATATCTATAGGCATTCTGCCGAACCAATATTTCTGGGAATTCAGGGTTCTGAACTTTCAGATTTCGAGGCCGTTGACAGTTGAAAATTTTCTTTGAATATTAGGCGTCCAAAATTCTCATGAAGCTTATCCCCTTGCTTCCGGTTCCCTCATGATCTGGGGGTCGCCGCAGACTTTTCCTTGGCGCGGAGAACCGTAGAACACCAATAATAACATACCGTTGTGCCGAAAACCATCACGAGCGCTTGCCTCCACATCTAGGCACACCGGAACCAACGGGATAAGCCTTTTTGACAATAACTCCCACCTACACCATCATAGAAATAAACAGTCGTGATCTTGGATGTTGCACAATC
>CAYFIY010000094.1:0-1835 GCA_964343275.1 Hadarchaeota archaeon (SeqCode) | reverse complement strand
GCCTACGATCGCTTAGACTGGGACACTTGGAATGAGTTAGCACATCCTGACCATATCTTCCATTTTCCCCTTGCTCCCGAACCCTTAAACCGAGACGGTCATAGGGAGATGAACCAGGGATTTCGCCAAGCCTTTCCGAAGATGGAACATGTAATCGAAGCGCTGGTAGCAGAAGGTAATGTCGTAGCCGCTCGAGGAAAAGTTAGGATTACGCATGAAGGAGCGTTTCATGGCATTCCTCCAACTGGAAAGACCATCGAATTAGGCTTCATGGATTTTATCCGCATTGAAGAGGGTAAAAATAGAGAAGAATGGGTTGAGTTGGACGCCGTGAAACTCATGGACGAATTAGATGATGATTTTGATGCTCAATGAACTTTTGATGAAATGAGTTTGATGAAGTATCATGGTGCTACAACAATAATAGCATCTCACTCAAACACTTATCCCAAGGGAGGGATCTCATGGACACGAAGAAATGCGTGATTGCTACTGTCGTAGGTTTTGTCGTCATGTTTTTATTAGCGGGGTTATGGCACATGCTCATCATGGGTAATTTTTACGCTTCGCACAGCTATTTTCCAGCTCGTGAAACCCCTACGATGGAATACATTGGCCTGGGCTATCTCATTCTTGCCCTGCTCATGGCCTATATTTATCCCAAAGGAAATAGTGGCGGCTCTCCTGTCAAAGAAGGAGCTATATTCGGTGGTCTCATTGGTCTGCTCTGGATATTGCCGTTTAGTATTGTTCTTCATGGGGTGTTCAATTTTGGAACGAAAACGCTGGTCTTAGTAGATGCGATCTGGCACATTGTAGAACAAGGTATTGGTGGGATTGTAATTGGAGTAATTTATGGAAGGAAAGAAGCTGATAGTTCAACTTCAACCGTTCCTGAACCAGCATCAGTATAAATAACGAGGCGGTATGGAGAAGTAGAAGGGGAGAGTAAAACATCGCTCTCCCTTTTTATTTTTAGCAATAGAACACTATTATTTATTCTGATTCATATGTTGGTTTTAGAGATTATTAATGCCTACCATCATAACTCATACAGTAGTAGCTGTTGTAGCAAGTAAAGCATTTACCCAAAAACAAACGTCATTTATTTTTTGTTATCTTGCTGTTGTTTGTTCTATTTTGCCAGATGCAGATGTAATTGGATTCTATTTTGGTGTTAAATACAGCGATTTCTTAGGACATAGAGGATTTTTTCACTCAATTTTCTTTTCTTTAATGTTAAGTGTTTTTATTGTCTTTATATTTTTTAAAAACATCAAGATATTTTCAAAGAGTTGGTGGTTAGCTCCACTAATAGGGCTACTATTATTTCTATATCTAATTTCATTGGACAGTTGGGCATAGCGATATTTGTTCCATTTGTAGGATATTTTGCAGAATTATATACTATAAATATCGCTTTTAGAATAAGTGCTATTAATGTTTATAGTTCCTTTAGTATTTTTATTTCTTAGAAAGAAATAAATCAACAACTCATATAGTTTTCGATACTAGATTTACCATCTCACTTCCAGTTACAATCACAATAGGCAATGAATCATTATCAAGATTTTCTTCGGATATTTTTTTCTTTATTCTCTTTTTCACCTCTAATGAAGTAGCAATCACTACTATTCTTTCAAACTCTCCTTCCATACATTTTATAATATTGCTCAAGAAATATGACTTGCCTGTCTCAACTTCAATGGCAATTTTCTGATCCCTTTTCACTGCAACTAAATCAACAGCCTTTCCCTTTCCTATGGGGATCTCTTCTAAGACTCCATACCCAGCTTTCTGATATAGTTCCTGGGTCTTGGCTGGGTTGCTAAATT
>CAYFIY010000093.1:0-1845 GCA_964343275.1 Hadarchaeota archaeon (SeqCode) | reverse complement strand
GGTAGACCGCAACGATTCCAGCGAAAATGGCAACAGAGTTATCGGGCTCAAAGTTTCGTGATTTCTGTTGCACCTTGGGAAGTTATGGCGTGCATGTCAGATCGTGCCAAAAACCAGGATTATTGTCACACCCTCTGGCAAGGAGAAAAAAAGAGCGAATTGGGCAAAATTGCCGTGCCAGAAGATATGCAAAAATCAAAATGCCATCATTCTTCGACTGAGATGAGTTTTGGCATACCTGAAAACGGCGAAAACGACGGTTCGTATTGCCAATTTCACACGAATCGTTGTCATGGCCCATAAAGCGAGGGAAAAAGGAGAACCCGCACATGGAAGAACTGAGCTTAGAAGAAATCGAGAAAATACTCAGAGAATCTGGCCCAAACCTCGTCATAGAAATTCCCGAAAAAAAGAAGGTGGGATGCCTCACCGATGACGAGATGTTGCGTCTTGTAGATAGGGAGCTCAGAGAGCAAGAGAGGAGCCGGGTTCAGAGACATATGAGGGGATGTACCGATTGCCAATCAATGTCCCTCCTCATCCGAATGGGAGGTCACCTAGAGGGCGATGAGAGGGGGGGCGAAGATTTGAACCCTTCTGAGAGAGACAAACTCGACGCGGAGGAAATAGAGCAATTTTTGAGAGAGTTCTGGACTAAAATAGCCATAAAAGAATGTAACAAAATTTAAAATCCATGCGCTTTAAGAAACTTTGCATGATCCAGGTAGAAGCCCAGGAAGTCGAAATCCGTAATACCGGCTATCTGGCCGATTTCATCGATGTGGTCGGCGTTGAGCGTTCCAAGGTAACTGCCCCACTGAGCACTGATTACACTGACAAGTCCGTCATTCATGCCCTCCAAGACCAGAATCGTGGCTGCCGGGACGACCAGCAGGGGGCTCAAAACGGGCAGACTGTTTCCGCCATAAGAAAAATAGCTCACATCAGGATGATCCGGAGTGGAGGGGTTAAACTCACTCCGTACATAATCCATCGTAAGTTCCGTCACACCGTCCCAGTCCAGGCCAACAATATTCAGGAAGAAGTCAGTTATTGCCTCGGTTGAACCCGGGAGAATTCCCACCGCAACGTCGGCGACGGAGGTCCCTCTGTGCGGTGTCGCAATCGTAGTCACAGACGCCACTTGGTCCGCCATGTCCAGATGTGTGATCATGTATCGGGCGTCCAGGCCTCCCATACTGTGGGCGATGATGTTCACCTTCCTGTTGGGATAACGGCTCAGGATATCTTCCTTCAAGTCTTGTGCTCTTGCGGCAATACTGTTCACAGGGGAGACATCAGAAGCATATACTTCAAAGCCTGCGCTCTGCAGGTAATCTTTCACTTTATAGAAGTATTCAAAGGCAACAAATGCATTCCAGCCGCCAAAGCCATGAGCAAGCACAATCGGGTTTACCGTGGGTCCCACTTGGGGTGGGCATCCTCCCTGAAAAGCAAATGATGCCACAATGAGTACCAGTATTAGAATCTTTACATTTTTTTTCATTGTTTTTCTCCCAGTTGGTGGGGGTCTCTTGGTCTCTTACGGTTCCTAAATCTTTTCCCTCTCAAATGTCAACACGTTTTTTTGAAATAAAAAAACAATGCTCCAATAATTATTGGCATTTTTGTCCCTTGACATTGCTTCTCAATTAGTTACGATAACCGATAATTAACGTAACTAATTAGGGGGGAGAAACCATCCAAATGGATACCTTGGAGCCCATTTCAAAACCGGGTCCGCAGGCCCTCGAAGAGGTGACAAAACAGCGGGTCCGGGGAATCCTCGAGGCGGGAACCGCCGAGAATACGCGCCTGGCGTACCGGCAGGATCTGGAATATTTT
>CAYFIY010000092.1:0-1873 GCA_964343275.1 Hadarchaeota archaeon (SeqCode) | reverse complement strand
TGATTGAAATGTTTTTTTCTGATTGCCGTGAGACGATCAAAGAGGACAAAGCTTAAGGAGGGGGCCTTGCCCGTTTTGGGGGTTCCGTCCTCTTTACCAAGGATGTTGGTTCGGATACCAGCCCATTGTTCCTCTAACTTTTCATAGAGTTTTAATGCTTTCTCAACAGCATTCTCTTCGGTCGCCAATACTTCCTGGGTTGATTCGGTCATACGTATTTTTCATCCCTTCTGCTTCTCTTTAGCATGAAACGCGCCTGAATTGAATTTTTTTTATGAAAGTGAGAACAAGGGGGAGGAGAAATCTCATTTTATCCCCACTCTATTGGTTTCTCTAAAGAACGCTGGTAACGTTTGATCTGATGGAGTAATATTGATTCATGCAACAAACCATGACAATTATGAAATTTGTGCTTTGCATCAGCAATGATAACTACGAGGCATCATTGCTTCCCTGGAAAGTGTATCAGGCACTCCCCAATCCCAAAGATGAGGCATCTGGATTATTGCGTGTCATTGACGAGGAAGAGGAAGATTATTTATTTCCCAAGGATCTCTTTATGCCGATTGAACTTTCGGAGTAATTAATAGTTGTTGATTATTTGCTAAAAGTTGCTAATATATACTATTATTAACAACTTTAAAGATGATCCAAATGAGTAAAATCTATAGAATAGACGAGTTTGCCAAACGTGTGGGTAAAGGGAAAAGCACTCTTCGCAAATGGGATAATGAAGGATTACTACCTGCTAAACGAACTCCGGGTGGACAAAGGTATTATGATGAATTAGACGTTCGTAAAATTCTTGGTTATGATGAATCTTCACGTAAGACCATTGTTTATTGCCGTGTATCCTCTCACTCTCAGAAAGATGATTTACACTCTCAAGAAGAGGCGACCCGTCAGTTCTGTTTAGGTGGTGGTATTGCAGTTGATGAATGGGTCAGTGAAATTGGTAGTGGTCTTAATTTTAAGCGTAAAAAGTTCTTAAACTTGATGAGTCGTATTTATCGTGGAGAAATTCAACAACTGATTATCGCACACAAAGATCGTTTATGTCGTTTCGGATTCGATTACTTTCAATATATGGCCGATGAGAATGGCTGTAAACTGCTTGTCATCAATCAGGAACAATTGTCACCTCAACAAGAAATGGTTGAGGATCTTATGGCTATTATCCATGTATTTTCCTGCCGTTTGTACGGGTTGAGACGATACAAAAACAAAATCAAAGAAGTGGTGATGAATGAAAGTAACTCGAATTCTTAGTAGCCAAAAACTAAACGCATCTAAATATGATGAATTAAACGAGCTATCCCATCGTTTAGGCAAGATCCGTTCTGAGATTTGGCAAGATTATGGTTCTTTGCGTGGAGTGGGTTTCACTCACCGACAAATCAGGGATCAGTGGCTACTTGAAAAGAAATCTTTTAATGTTCCAGCTAGACTTTGGAAAGAAACACTTCGTGATGTGTTTGCTGATATAGGTACTTATCAAGAGGCTGCCAAAGTTAAAGTTCGTAGAGCAATTTCCAAGCGCTACTTAGATCAGGATCAACGCCAAGTAGCATACAAAAAGTTAAAATATGATGAGTGGAAAGATGATCCTTACCTAACAAGGATGATGCGAAAGTATTTTCGACATGGACATACAAAAGTGAACAACCAAATTATCCTTGATAGTGATTGTTATACTACCTTTTCCAAAGGTGAAAAAACATGGCTTCATGTCATGAGCCTAAATAAAGGCAAACGGATAGCAATCCCTCTTAATAGTTCAATCAGTGTCTCAGGGACACTTCGATTAATTCTTAAAGAGGGGATCGTTGAGGTTCATCGTTCTGTTGATGCAGAAGAATATTGTGTCAATCGA
>CAYFIY010000091.1:0-1874 GCA_964343275.1 Hadarchaeota archaeon (SeqCode) | reverse complement strand
CTCCACTTTTAAACTTTAAAAACTCCACTTTTAAATTTTAACTAACACAAAACAATTTATGTTTCACTTGACTCGAACCTTTAAAATTAAGCGAAAACACTGACCGCCTGGGTTTAATACCCAGGCGGTCTCTTTTTTTGTCCTTAACCTAACGTATATAAAAAACGAGCACTTTATAGTTGACCGGGCTGAAAGATAAACCTTCACGCAGGAACAGCACGACGAACCATTAAGACAATGCTTGTCGCGATGAGCCAAAGCCAAAATAAAACGTATGGGGTGAATGCAATCCCGGCTGGACCAGCCCATAACGCTCTTGCTACCAGCAAGCCCAGGGCGATCACCACCCCAGACCATCCGAGCCAGCGTGGAAGTGCTCCAGTCCTTATCGTTACGACGCCGGTGGCCAAAAGGAAACCGGCAAGCATGACCCAGATGTTAGCAAATATGAAATTTCCCAGATCGAATAGTAATCGAACGATCTGAGGGTCTATCCCTTCGTTAAGCCTGAACATAGCCAAGGTCCAGCCTGCCCCAGCGATGGCGACCAAGGTTAGTGCAACTAGGCCAAAACCGAAAGATAGCAATGATAGCCATGCTGGCTCTTCTTCTGCACGACGGAGTCTACTCCACAAACTTCCCAAGAACCAGCCAAAAGCGATGCTGGAGAGAATCGACATGTAGCCACCTACCTCGAAGAGTTGACTATTCCTGCTCAGGAAGAATTCAACTATATCCTGCGCAGGAGCATTAAATGGTGGTTCGCTCCCTCCAATCTGGATCAGTGATTGTGATACTATTTGCAAAATTACAAACAGTATCCCTCCGGCAGCCCCTAATCTTTCCCAACCATTATTTGTCATCATTGACCTCCCATAAAAAGTTAAGGTGTTTAGTCTCTAGTAGTCTGCCCATTAGGTTGAAGGTGATCAGCGGATGCTCAAGATAATAAGAAATAAATTTCTATATGTCAAATGTTTCAGATCTTCCAAAGAATTAGCTTTCGTCTGTCACTAAGTGACAGATAAGGTCGGGCCTTGACTTTTCTTGCAAGTGGGATAATTTTTATAGTATAAATCCGTAAAGCAGGTCAATAGGGGGATAGGCTACTAATCATTAATATCAAACCTGAAGGAGGATAGTATGAGGAAGAAGGCGATTCCAGATGATGTAAAAGAAAAAGTTGAAAATATCAAAGTCATTTCATTACGCCCATGACGCCGGTTGATCTAAACTGTTACAAGGCAATAGAAACTAATGGCTAAAGAATATTTGGAGAAGCGGTCTCCACTTATTTCTTGACACTTTGGTGATATTGAGGTATAGTTATAAGTATCATAACGTCTTCTCACACGTTGATTATATTTGACGAAGATTTTTCGTCCTGTAATCGTTAGGTAGATATCACAGACAAAACACAAAGTGAGGAGACTTTATGAAACCCATTGAAAAGGAGACATCTCTTATGTTCAGAAAGTTTATCCTAAAGCAACTCATAAAAGGAGCTATGCCGTTAATCTCCCTTTTAACCATTATCCTCCTCACAGCTTGTGGAAATGCCAATTCAGCCCTTTTAGATGCAGCAAAAAAAGGCGATTTTAGAAAAGTGAGTGCATTACTAGAAAAAGGTGCAGATGTGGATACAACAGATGAAGATGGCAATACAGCTTTGATAATTGCTTCCGAGAAAGGTCACTATGACATTGTATATATGTTGATCAATAAAGGTGAAGGTATTTATGCAGAAAACAATGATGGTCAGTCAGCTTTAGAAATTGCAGTTAAGAATAATCACGAGAAGATAACTCAATATCTGAGTGAGCGCGTTAATTCAAAACTGTTAACTGCGGCAAAGGAAGGTAAGGAAGATGAAG
>CAYFIY010000090.1:0-1885 GCA_964343275.1 Hadarchaeota archaeon (SeqCode) | reverse complement strand
AAAATAATATTTTTGTCCTTCCTACTGTTTGTATGTTTCAGTATTGCCTTTTTCTTAACGGGTCTGTCTGCGAACGGTGCAATAGATTCCCTCATGCTCCTATGCCTTCTTGATACAACCGTGTTTAGCTTCTTTGTGGTCTATGCCCGCTTTTCGGGTCCTAAACTTATCTTAACCACTTTTTTCATATTTTTCGTTTCAACGACGCTAGTATCACAAACAGATGCTCTCCTCCAAATAAACGAAAACGCTAACGTAAACATAATCCCTCAACTATTGACAATGAGTTGCATTACCGCTGCGCTTTATTCACCTTTAGCCGTGATAATCCATTGGCGGGTCCGAGGCAGCCAATCACAGATTATCAGACGAGTTTCTATGCCGCTGACAGAATGGTTTTGGAAGATCGCCTTGTTGATGTCAATCTATCTGATAGAACACGTAGTATTTCTCAACGCTATTTTCTTGCAGTTAGGCGGCGAAGCTGTAGGCGGCATCACTGAAGTAGCCATCTTGTCTCAGGCATTGAAGGCTGTACTATGGATTATCATAGGTGTCTCTGTGATAACTGTGATGAATGGCCAAATTCGTGAAATAGGGTTGGCCGTGGCATTAATCATATCTGTACCTGTAACAGTTAACCTTCTTGTTCCATCTGGAATTCTACCTCTGGCCCACTTTACTGATTATGAGGCAGCCCGAGGTGCATATCTTTCAGTATTGTTTGCCTCCAACTTTCTATTTGGATGGCTAATCGTACTGATCTTAAACATAAAGAGGCGCATTTAAAAAAATATCTTGACCGTGTGTACTTTGAACAGGTTCCTTTACCCATCTGATGCATCATGCTAATTTCTTGTCTTATCCAACAATACGTTCCCGCTAGGTGTTATGATAATGTAGTATCTTCGTTAACCTTTGAAGTATATGAGTTAGGCCATTACACCTAATTCTGGTTTAACAAATTTTCCTTGGCCTGGTTTACCTATTACTACCCCGTTTTCCATAATTATCTGGCCTCGTACAATTGTGTAAACAGGTAACCCTGTTGCCTCTATATTTTCATAATTACTTATGCCACACTTTGTGTACATACCAAGGGCCAAAAGTTTTTTCTTCTTTTTCATGTCAATAATTGTTAAATCTGCGTCGGAGCCTACCGCAATAGCGCCTTTCTTTGGATATATTTGAAGATGCTTAGCCACGTTCTCTGAGCAAAGTTGAACAACTTTCTCTAGAGAAATTCGGCCTTTGTTTACCTCAGTTAAGAATAGTGGAAGGGCATGTTCTAAGTATGTCATCACTATTAATATTGATTCGAAAACATTAACTTCCGCTTTTGAGAGTTCATCTCTGGTATGCGGCGCGTGGTCTGCACCTATAACGTCGACTAGGCCTTCGTTAACTGCTTGCCAGTTTACTTCTAACTCATCATCTGTGAGGAACGGAGTTGAATCCATCGGGAAAAGTGCGATGGGGTTCATCTCAACAGTGAACTCATATCCTGCCTTTCTCAACATTCTAACAAAATTTATTTGATCCTCTCCCTCAATGTGGAGGATTCTAAGTTTAGCGCCAACTGAATTTGCTAAAAGGACAAGTCTAGCTACTGCTGTGGTTAAGTTCACACTTTTGTCGGCGTGAGTACATTCCCAAAAATTTTTGTATCCTTTCACTAATCCTGATTCGACCCATCTTTTAACATGGAGGTCGTAAATCTGTTGATTTTGTGGATGAACCAAGCAAGGTAAGCCGGTCTTTGAAATTATTCTAAATGTCTCAAGAATATCTGCGTCATTAACAATTGATGTTTCTGAACTATACGGATATTGAGCAGATTTCATAAAAAATTTAAAGCCAACAGCTCCCTCTTCTGCAATCTTCT
>CAYFIY010000089.1:0-1922 GCA_964343275.1 Hadarchaeota archaeon (SeqCode) | reverse complement strand
CCAGACTTCTCTTTATGATTGTGAGCCCCAGGCCAAGCATCCCGCATTTTTTCCGTATAAAAGTTTTCCAACGCTGTTCTGACAGCCTCTTCCGTAGCGTCCTCCATAAGATCAAAAACAACATTTGCCCGACCGCCATTTGTTATCATGCTATTGAGCCCTGATGCCAAGGTAATGTTAAGGGAAGCTCGAGATCAGCCGGTTTTCCAATTAGCCAGTATCCATCATGAATAGCAAGAACAGCGGCCTCAAAAACTGTCCATTCTATTTCAAATTCTGGTGGAGAGTGCTCACGTGAATCGTCAAACAATTTGATGCGCGATCCCTTAAGACATTTAACCCGCAAAACATGCTTTACAGGCTGTCGGTCATCTCCTGTTAATTTCGAAAAATCCAGTCCGACACCAACAGATATCTCTTTCAACATCGCTGCTTTTAAGACTTCATCATACAGACCTAAACTGATTTCCTGAAAGGGGACATGCCTGAATGCAAGGTCCAAATCTCGATCGAAAAAAAACTTATTTATAAGTATTTCCGCATTTTTTTGGGTTACACCTTGTTGTGCACTATCCGAAACTACTTCTAAATGGAAAGGGTTCTCATCTTTCGGACCGACTAGAACACCTAATTTGGATGGTAAAATATTAGCATCTGGCACCTCTACTTTCAGTTGCACCAATGAGCTGTGCATGAATGCGGGGACGCAACATTGAGGCGGCCATTTTTTTGGGAAAATTGCATGATTGTTGCCCTCCGTCATCTTGCTCACCCTCATTCAATATTTGTTTCTGCAGACATTTCTTCAAAGAAGCGCGGAGAATTCAGTGGGTCCGCCCCATCATAAATGCTGCAAACTTCTCGCGCCACTGATGAGTCACCACCAACCTTTGCAATTCTAAGGTGAGCAATAGGCATTTGAGCTGACAGAATAAGCTTGGATGGATTGTGGTTGGCAAGCTCTAGAGTTAGCTGTGTGGGAGCACGTTTGCCAAAACCTGGGCTTATCAAGTCAGCTCCGCAGTTGATAGCAAGTCCAAATCTGGCAACATGCGATAACGGAGAGATAAAACCCACAAGATTATCTGGGAGCTGAATATATTCAACCGTACAGCCAATAATAAAGCCCCCTGGCTCAAGAGTGACGGTTTCGGCTTCAAACGGATGTTCAAGATGGTCTTCCGCTGCTCCTGGTGACCACAGCTCGATTGGAGCTTCGGCACGCTTCCATCGACGAAAGCAGCTTCCTAAACTGAGAACATAGCTAGAGGGTTTTAGGCGAGCAGTTATGAAAGGATCTACGCAAAGATTCCGCTTCTCAACAAATTCTTGGATTGTTTTTCCGCTAAGAAACATTTATTGACTCGAAATGTCTAACAATGCCAATTAACTCAGGCTCGACTTCGTTGTACTTTCGCCAATCCCAAGGTTTTATTAATTGAAATCTAGAGGCAATGAGTTGTCGGAAATACTGGGAGGGATAATTTTCCGAGGTGTTTTTTATATCAACGTATGCGGTTTGGTGAGAATTCCCGAAAATCAAGTAGTTCTCAGATTCATCAAGCGCTCCAAGCGCATGTGAAAGGCTTTCGCAAACAACTTGGTATCCCTCAAGCATGCTCGTAGGGGACACTACATTTGGCAACGGCACTACGTGCATGTGAGCATGATATATGCCACAACTCCCACCTGTGTGTTCTTTTGCGCCATGTTCAAAGTACACAGGATCCCCAAATGACCTCAGATCATCCATAATTTCAGTTAATAAGAAGCCCAGTTCACGCTGATGGTTTACGGGCAGGTTTGCGCATGTTTCCACATGCGTTTTTGGCAATATGAGGATGCTGCCGACAAAAAGCTGCCCGATTGTTGGGAGTGCGACAAAATTATCCGTACGCTTTATTACGCGTGAAGTTATTAAG
>CAYFIY010000088.1:0-1964 GCA_964343275.1 Hadarchaeota archaeon (SeqCode) | reverse complement strand
TCGGGGTCTTATGGCACCTGAAGAAGCAGGGCTACTCAGAGTACACGATAAACTTTGTGAGGAAAGCCCTGAAGGTGCTGGGAAATGGTTGCGGGTTAGATGACCCTGAACGTTTGAACGATTTCATAGCGGAGATGGATGCGCGCGCGAGCCAGCTTCTTCATATCCCTATTGCCCTGATCAATCCTAAGCGGGCGCATAAAACTTATAGTTTTTTAGTTGAATTCCTATTGAAACCAATGAGCATTTCAAATCGAACTTTTGTGATTTTGTTAGTGGTAATAATTATAGGTGGTGTCTTGGCTTTCGTTTACACGGTCCCTATTATCACTGAGTATTACCCAGATATTGAGCAGAGGAAAATAGGACTGGACGTAGGTTTTCTCCTTGAGGTAAACAACTATACTTTTTTTAATTTCACTTTTGAGGTTGATACGGAAGTCACGTTGTCAGTATCAGCTAGTAATACTGTTAACCTTTACATCATGACTCCAAACGAGTATTTCGTTTTTGAACGCGCGCAACTCTCGCTCCATGGAGTTACACCTAATAGAAAGATGGAAGACGTTCGTTCTGGTATCTTTGAATATGAAGTAAAAAAGGATGACACTTTTTTCTTCGTATTAAGTAATCCACACTCTGGATTAGGTGGATTAGTAGAAGGCGAGGATGTTTGGATCAATTCCTTTTCTGTAACGTACAAAAAAGGGGTTTTCGCGAAGCATCGGATAACCATTATTGAATCTTTAAAAAAGTAACGCGGGCGCGTAACAAGAGGGCATTGAAGCAGTTATATTGGTAAAATACTGATACAATCACCTGATTTTAACTGCACGCAGGGTTCGTTTGCATACCTCTTATTTACCTAAAAAGTCATAAGCAATCTAAAATAATATCTATATCTTGTAATAATATGAATAAAAGCGTAAAAATCAGTCTTGTTTTAATTTCCATAGTTATTGGAATTGGTGCTTTGTATTTCTATGCGGACGGTCAAGTCACAGATGCAATAAATCACGTTTACCACTCTGTAGAATATTTAGATTATTCTGTAGAAATAACCTCCCTTCATCCCCTATCCGGAAAGTTCACATATATTGTTGGACTGAGAAATCCTACAAATATAGATGTAGAATTATCCTATTACGCAGATATCCTTATCGAAGATGAATACATTTCAACTTTAGAATTTGACGTTTCTGTTCCTGCGAACGAGTTTGTGACAATTCGTTCTTTCTATACAACTGGAGCTGGAAATATGGAGCTTGTACAGCAATTTATCACTCCAACCTACCACTATTATGGTCAAATGAAAGGAAGTGGGAAATATTTGTTTTTCACACTGTCAAAGTCCTGGACCGATGAGTGGTACTGGACTCAATCATAATACCGTCAAGTACAATACACCTAATAACAATCTTCTAGAGATTATGATTAGATTTATGGGTTAGGCTATAACCCTCTAGCAACACGTACGCCTATGCCCCTTCGACTAGTTCTTGTAAAATAACTTTGCTCTAATCTTTTTTTTTCACTTCACTCCCATCAAAGAACTCTGAGTGGCATGAGACGCGCGCGTGATACGCCCAGAGAAGAGAATCTATAAGATAACCTCTTGTGCCACTCAAAAATATCGCGCGCGACGATATAGTCAGAGATTAACTCCGAAAAAATAAAAACTATCCTGATCAGTGTGCACACGCGTGAAGTATGAGGTTATTTTTTTTCATAGCATCTAATTACATAAGTTAGTAGTTCTATTTGCGCGCTTTGGGGTAGCCGAACTTGTTTGTCGTCTCCGCAATAGTCTCCTCCAATAGCTTAAGCCCTTTGTCCACCTGCTCCTGGGTGATGAGGAGGTAGGGCATCAATCGTATGATCCCAGTGCCTGGGGCAGAGCCAATAATAAGGCCCTTTTCCTTTGCTCTGTCGCTGAGGTAGACCATAGGATTGTGGGCTGGGTC
>CAYFIY010000087.1:0-1976 GCA_964343275.1 Hadarchaeota archaeon (SeqCode) | reverse complement strand
GTGGCCAGCGCAACTCGCTGCTCCGACGCCAGGGCGCGCATCGCCGCCCGCAGGCCAGACAGAGTCTCTTTAAGGGGCACCTCTTCCAACTCTATACGCTTTTGCACGGTAAACGCCTGGTTCAACAGCGGGCGCAGGCTAGCTGCCAGCCACGGCTTGGCCTGGTCATGGGCGATGACTAGTGTGCCCAGCTCGTCCGTGCCATGCGGTTCGAGCCGCAAGCGGGCTAAGGTTTCCAACTGCTCCTCATCGGCCAACACCGTAGCCATCGTTGATCGTTGACCATTGGTCGAGTCCAACACCACCACGCCCAGCTTCTCTAGTCGCATCCAATCGGCCGGCGTCCGCAATGTGACGGTAGTGCGATACAGGCCAGCGTACTGCACGTCCGGATCCACTGGATCGGGTGGAGCCGGTGGTGGAATGTGTGCAGCTACTGATTGGAGTGGGCTGAACAGAAGCGGCAGCAAGATGAGTGCGTGGAGACAGTACTGCAACCAGCGCACAGAGACTAATCGACTGTCCATCATTTCCCCCTTGCACGTTGTTTGTGGAAAAACTTGAGGCAATGGGCCAAGACAAAGCCAGCCGGCTGGGAATGTAGGCGAGAATAAAGCGGGCTAGATCGAGCATTATACCCCTAATTCTACTCAGTGTCTAATTAGTGTGCAGGGGCAGATTTGCATCCCAATGGGTAAAACTAGCATAGATGTCATTAGGATCAATTTCTCTAATAGAGAACACAAATATAAGGCGTATTAAAAATGCTCGATTTCCCTTCATTGTATTTGCTAGAAGAGGTTTTTGTTTTGCTTTTTCAACTCGCAGCCCATGACATACTATTCCGTTTTAAAAAGAGAAGAAAATATTACTAGTGCCCCAATGACTGCAATCAAGTGTCCCGCGTCTATAGGCCCACCTTTTGTTGCTGACGTTAAAACAGATAAACCAGATATAACAATTATGACTATTGATGCAATTATTCTTGCTATTTTAATAGAACTCACCTCCTCGTATAATATATTTGCACTGTAGGTTGTTGACTTTATATAGCTAGCCAGTACGATAGAATTATCCCTAATGTGTGATTTTCTGCCGCCATCCACTAATACTAGAACAATTTCAATGTCCTTATTTTATCTATATTCAGCATAACATAACGATTCAATAAGTGTACATAAAAGTCATTTTTCCATATCTATGTCAAGTAAATGCTACTTTCCAGGGCAACTTGAGGAATTATTTGGGGTTTGGAGACGGATCTTGTCTCCCAATCCTCGGAACAACTCGTCTAATGTTGCCAAAGCAGCCATCACTCTCCATAAAACCTGAAATCTTGACATTATGTTATGCCGAATATGGATATTTTACAACATTTTGAAAAATGATGTCGAGATACAGTATCATCCTGTTGGGTAATTTTGCCTGCTCGATGACAATCATTGTGTCCCTTCCCAAATTATCCTACTAATAATCCCTTTACGGTCATATATTCCCGGTTGCCAATCCTACATCCTCAAACGACCCACACCAAACCCTGTCTCAAAAACGAGCGTTTTTGACATTGGTGACGTTTCCAATATACGACCCCCAGCGCCAAACGTAAACACCCCTCCCAAAACCCATACCAAAATCAACGTCCCACCCCTTGCAAATCACAACGAGTTTTGAGATTTCCCGTCGCACAATCTAAATTCCGCGACATCACACGGGTTTTACTATGGGTTATTTCTAAGACCTCAAACTCACTCCCCTGCTTTGCTTAGTGTAGACCCAAACTGCAATCGGCCGAGATTTTACTATAAGCTCTTCTGGATTGTCCCCGATTTTTATAACTCACCTGCAGGCGACCTATAGCAAACGGCTTTAGCCTTGAGAGCGAAACAAAAGAGGATATTCTCAAAATGTGAAAAAATCCCCTACTTTCACATCCAGCGACTCAGCCATTTTGTAAAGCAATCCAATACGCGGGTTTC
>CAYFIY010000086.1:0-1984 GCA_964343275.1 Hadarchaeota archaeon (SeqCode) | reverse complement strand
GTGAAGGATATTAATGACTTAGCCAAAGGCGATCCATCAACCGTCCCTCACCAGGCCTATATGAGTTATCCTTCCCTTGAAACATGTATTTCAGCCCTATGTATTAGGGTATTCGGCACAGAAGAGTGGGTGATTCGTCTTGCCAATCTTCTGTTAGCGGTGGGCGTGATAATGCCGAGCTTGTTTTTCCTACGCTGTCTCTATGGGGCGGGCTGCGCTCTCTTGTCAATGTTGATACTGATACTTTTGCCCTTGAATGCCTATTTTTGCCATGACATGGCTGTCGTTGCATTCTCTTTATGGATACTCTATCTATATCTCCAGCTGACGCAGAGACTCAAACCAAATACAGAACACAGAGGGGCACGTCTGTTTGAATTTGCCTTGGCTCTTTTCTTGACGATACAGGTCAGTTGGCAGGGTGTTTTTTATATAATAGTGATGATCCTACACTATGTGATCACCTGCATCTATCATCATACCCTACAGAGAAGATTTCTCCTGGTTCTTATTCTGATACCATTATTGAGTTGTGGTTTGAAAGTATTTGTGATGGTACGCACTAATTCCGTTCTGGAGATTCAAGAAAGCACAACGAACGGTCAAATTCAATCAGAACGAAAAGAGGAACAGGGTCTTTTGGGGCAAGTAAAAGCCCTTTACCAGCGATACGCCAAGGAGAGTGAATATGAACCGTTCTCATGGTCAGCCTGGTTCAAACAACATTGTGTATTTGCCGTTTCAAATTTCACGGTTCCTGTTCTGGTGTTGTTACTGTTCTATTTGATCTACTGGCTCCTTGCGGGGATGGCCGTGTCCAGTTGGACCAAAGTACTTTTCGAAGCTTACAATATAAGAATGACTCTAATGTCGTGCAACTTCAAATATGTGTGGTATTTTCTTTTGCCAGGTGTTTTGCTTCAGTTTGCTTTTAAGGCATTAATCTGGGAGCACCAATACCGGCAGAGTTCTTTAGCTTTGTTCGTCGCATTGGGATGTGGTTTCTGCATTTTGTTACTGGGATGCCTATTCAACAAGTTGAATCGATGGGTAGGGCGCCTAGTTGTCTTGACGTTGGTTGGAGCAGTGGTTTTATACTGCAACCAAGGTTTGGTTGCATACAGGCAGATTCGCTGTCAATCCCCACGCACCATTGATCTTTTTAAGAAGCTAAATCGCGAGATGCCATCAGATAAGGGCTTACTCAGTTTCAAAGACTTTGCCGGCCAGGGAGCCAGTACTGGAACTGCCTCTGGTCTTCCAGTGTATGTGTGGTATTTAAATCGAGACATTGCAGTGGCCAATACCTGGGAAAATACCACAGAATGGCTTGATTCCCGCGCCAATGTCATGATCACCGATGAAACCGTTGAAACAATCCAAAAGCAAGCAGAAACCGGCAAGTATGCCTACTACTACATCCCGGATGTAACGAATTATGCCAAAAACCTCTTGTTTTATCAATCTCGTTCTCATGACCTGAATCGCCAACTGGGCAAAGCGAATGTAGCAAATACAAGAGCTGAGGGCTTTTTCAGCAGTCAGCCCAGCAGTGACTATGAAGAGGCGTACTGCAAAAAATACCTCGATTATCAAAAGACCCTCATCGACAAACTAAAGAAGTGGTATCCATACGAGCACTATGACAATCCCTCAACACCTACGGGTGAGGACTTTTGCTTTCATGGTAACACACCCTGCTATTTATTTGACCTCACCAAACCGAAATTACACCGCTTAGGTAGAAGGGGCCGGAGGGAGTGAAGGCGTAGCCATTATCATCGCTGTAAGGGGGGGCAAGGGGCCAGAGTACCAGGAAAGAATCAATAGAAAAATAGAAACAAGAGGGAGAAGGGGGCGAGGGAGAAGGAAAGCAGGGAGAAGGAAGGGAAAGGGGGCAGGGAAAGGGGTCAAGTATTAAATCTTCCGGGACATCTTCTTGTACACGGCTGTATTAAAGCCCTTTGACCTTTCAAAATTGCTG
>CAYFIY010000085.1:0-1991 GCA_964343275.1 Hadarchaeota archaeon (SeqCode) | reverse complement strand
TGTTAATCAGGGAAGCATCCTTCTACAGATGTTTGAGATAGGCCCAAAGGTCAGCTCATTAATTCCATAAATTTTTTTCTATTTTTTCTTATCAAATAAAACAATTTTATCCAAGTTCCGCGTCGAAAGTTATATTTTAAGATAACTCCATATAACTTGATACGTTATGATCGATATTGTAATTGAAGGTGGTACCATCGTCACTATGGATGACCAGAGAAAGATCATCCAAAATGGGAGTATAGCCATTGAAAAAGGTACCATCTTAGATGTTGGAACGAGGAATGAAATTTCAGCCAAGTACAACGCTAAACAGGTCTTGGACGCTAATAAACACGCAGTGCTCCCGGGTCTCATAGATACCCATGGTCACTCTGGCCATAGTATGATGAAAACAATAGCAGAAACTGGTTCAGGTTGGGGGCCCATGATTGAAGAAGTGTACCTCAGAGGTGTTAAGGAAGAATTTTGGTACATCGACTCCGTCCTAGCATCATTAGAGAGAATAAGATTCGGTGTTACAACGGGGGCTACATTCCTCGGTGGGGGCAGAGGAGCCTACCGGACTGACAACCCAAAATTCGCTGAGCTCCATATGGACGGTGCAAAAGAGGTAGGAATCAGAGAGATCCTCGGGCTTGGTCCCGTAGGGAGAGCACCTTATACTCCTAGAGAATTCCGGGATCTTGACGGTCAGAAAGAGATAACGCTCACCGTGGACTTCGATGGTATGATGGATACCTCAAGGAAAATTATAGAAAAGTATGGGGATTTCAACAATATCGTGACCGCCCGGATGACAATTAGCAGTATTTCACCCAATCTCGACAGTCTATCGGTGGAGGATCAGGCTTTAGTGCGAAAGCAGGCTAAAGAAATTAGAGAATTAGCAGACGAATCTGGCCGTGGTATCATGGCTCACGGTGGCGGGGGAGTAATTAAATCTGCCAAGGAACTTGACCTCCTAGGACCAGACGTCATGCTTGTCCACTGTGGGGGTCTCACCAAGGAGGATATCAGCATTTTCGCGGAGACTGGGACGCATGTCTCCCATTGCCCAAGGGCTAGAGCAATAATGAGACGCAGATGTCCAGTACCAGAGTTACTAGACGCCGGAGTTAATGTTGCATTGGGCACTGATGGCACTGCTCCTGATAGAACCTTCGACACCTTCTCCGACATGCGCACTGCACAGACAATTCAGCGCCACTTTTTCCACGACTCGAGTTATATGCCACCAGGAAAGGTTCTGGGAATGGCCACTATAGACGCAGCAAATGCCCTTGGTATCGGGAATGAGATCGGAAGCCTTGAGGCTGGAAAACGTGCCGACGTTATATTATTGAATTTAAACAAGCCCCACCTGACCCCTCGGTTTATGATTCCCCAAAGAATTGTTTATGAGGCCTATGGTCACGACGTTGAAACCTCTATCATTGACGGGAAAATAGTGATGGAGAACCGAGTGATCAAGACGATAAACGAAGAAAAGGCTCTAGACCATGCTCAAAGGGTTGCTGATGAGGTTGTTGAGTTCAACGATCTTGAGAAATACATGGGGATTCCTGAGGGATTTTGGAGAAATAGTAAGTACGGCTGACCTCCTTTTTTACCCAAATACCTTTTCTAGTATCACCAGTGCTGTTGTATCCCAATTTTTGCTTAAAATAATAGACGGGAATATTTTCTTGCAGTTTTTGCTCCCTGTTCTATCAGTAGAGAAGTAGAAACTCTACCCTAGTAGCTCACTGTTAAATTGGTGCGGCCGCCGGGATTCGAACCCGGGTTTTCAGCTCTCCCCGATTGGACCATGGGGGGCTGAAGTCATACCAGGCTGGAATCCGCCACTAAAGTGTCCACGGCCGCCTGATTCGTCCAACCGCTAAGTACCCTGGATAAAATCACTCCCGGATTTAAACTTTTTCAGAAAAGAGATTATTTCACAAAAAAAATTTTTAGCAATATATTTGATAGGTTATAACATTAAGCTT
>CAYFIY010000084.1:0-2008 GCA_964343275.1 Hadarchaeota archaeon (SeqCode) | reverse complement strand
CCCAAGGCACTGCTCAACTGCTTAAAGAAAATGGTATTGCAAACCAAGAAATCAAAAAGCTTCACGAAGGTAGACCGAATATTGTAGATAGCATCAAAAACCGATCAATTCATCTAGTTATCAACACTCCTGCTGGGAAAAGCAGTAAATATGATGACAGTTATATCCGGATGAAGGCTATACAGTATAAGATTCCTTATATCACCTCTATGGCTGCGGCAGAAGCCAGTGTACAGGGAATCGAGGCGGTTGTAAAGACCAAAGAGCTACCAACACCACTGCAAGATTACCACAAAAAATAGGATACTGGGATTTCCACCGCGGCCCCTTCGCTCAGATATAAACAGGGATGAGCTGTGATCGACTGATGAAAATGCTCAAAAGGTCAGTCGACACACAGCCTGTTGGGGGCGCGCTCACCCCCAGTCCAGAATTCTGTTTCGGATGGCGCCAATTCTCTTGTGTTTGGCTTCTGCCGATTGTTTGAAATTGTAGATCTGCTGATAATCCGCTGCGCATCGATTCTCGCGATCCACTTCGTGGACAGAAAACAGGTTAAGATAATGAAAAAAGCTCACTTTTATAAGATAATATTCCTTATATCGTTTTGGGAGCTTGCGGCGGTGTTCATTGTCTGCTATGATGGGGCAATCTTAGATTTCAAGCCGCCACCCTACATGCCGACAGAAGACAGCTCCCATAGCTTTACCAAGTCTTTAATCCTCGTGGCATTGATTGGATTGATTGGATCAATGTTCGTGGGAAGCTTTGAAGTGTTATACTTCAATCAATTGTTTCGTAAAAAACCATTTGGAATGACACTTTTAGTGAAGACAGGATTTTACATTCTGAACATCTTTTTCTTCTCATCTTTGGGGACCCTTCTCGTCTTCAGCAATGAAATGAATAAACCCCTTTTTCATCGCCAGGTTCTCGATTTATTTGTGGCTGAACATTTATCCAATGCCAGACTGCTTATGAGTATGGTTTATTGGGGTATTGCCGTTATGACGGCACTCTTTATCCTTCATGTGAGTGAAAAGTTTGGCCCAGGTGTTTTAATTAGCTTTTTGCTGGGGAAATATCACCGCCCCAAAGAAGAGGTCCGGGTTTTTATGTTCATGGATCTAAAATCTTCAACGACCCATGCTGAAAAACTAGGGCACATTAAATACAGCCAACTCATACAGGATTGCTTTCTTGATCTAACGGGTATCGTCATCAAAAACGATGCACAAATCTATCAGTATGTTGGCGATGAGGTCGTTCTTACCTGGGAGGTTGAAAAAGGGCTGAAGAACGACAACTGCATCAATGCATTTTTTGATTATGATACAGCAATAAAGAAAAAAGAAGATTACTATAAAAAGAGATATGGCATGGTTCCTGAATTTAAGGCTGGCTTAAATTTGGGTAATGTAACTGTTGCCGAGGTTGGAGAACTCAAAAAAGAACTCGCCTATCACGGGGATGTGTTAAATACCGCATCCCGTATTCAAGAGCAGTGCAATGCGCATAATAAATGGGTATTGATTTCCGAATCGGTGAAAACTCAGTTGGAAAATCAATCGGTTTATCAATTTGAATGGATAGGCAATATCGAGTTGAGAGGAAAAGAAACATCGGTCGATATCTATGAAGTGAAACCTGGAGAGGGACAGGATGTGAAATCGGTTTAGTGCTACAGGTCATCGGTTCTTCAAGCCTCGGCAATCCGTAGATTGAGTTCGAGATGAAAATGTCAGAAAAGTACGTCTACACATTCGATTCTACTCGTTCTCTGGGAAATATCCAGTCAACTTCATCCCCCACGATGAAGCGTTGGTTCCAGCTGTGTGAGTTGTGTTCCACCTTGCAAATAGTATGAGCGCTATTTGCCATAGCATTCTTATCGAGCAAGTTGACTAGTTTAGTGATATGATCTTTGTGGAAGAAGGGAGAAGTGGGCTGAACTAATAAGACTGCGTCGGGTAGGTCGTCTTGTTTGGAAATAAAATCGGCTACTACA
>CAYFIY010000083.1:0-2029 GCA_964343275.1 Hadarchaeota archaeon (SeqCode) | reverse complement strand
AAGATGCCCATACTCCGACGGGCTGGTTTCAACACCGACAATAGGAATACCCTGTCGACCGGCTCTCCTTGCTGCTTCCCTAAGCATAACGGCCTCGTCATGTCCTGCCAAAGTTTCATATGGCGTGGCAGTCCTGAGTTCCCTGCCATAAATCGTAGTTAAAGTAAGAGGTGATATCAGATCAATAACTCGATATTGCATAATGCCCTGCATTAACTGAATATAGACATCCTCGGAAATTGGGGCGAAGCCTGATTTGAATTTCGGCGGTGTTTTGTCTTCCGGTTTTCTAGCCATCATTGTGAACTTATCCATTTCCCTCCCTACTGTTATTTCACTAGGAGCGTCTTTGATGGCTTCTTTTAGCTCTTCTCTCGTGAACTTGATCACTCGTTTTGTGTCCAAACATAACATTCCAGTATCAACGGCGAGGTCGAAACCAGCTCTCCAAAAGCTATCAGCTAATCCATCGTCAGTATTAATGGGGTTCTGGGGGTCGCACGTTCCTTCAAGGCCGTACTCCTTCAGCTTCTCCTTGATTTTCTTGGATACTATGTCAAGATCCCAATTCTTAATCTCACATACCGGCCCCGTATGGGCTCTATCCAAAACCTCTAAGAAATGGATCAGTTTAACACCTGGTTACTCCTTGATAACCGGCCGTTCTACTTCTTTGCCCTTATCCATCAAAATTTTCGCTACCTCGACTGCATCAGATGAGTATCTCCCGTACCCATCAGCTCCTATTTCGACCGCCCAATCTGATGTGACAGGTCCTCCTCCCACTATGACCCAATAAGTATCATTAGAATTCATATCTTTTAGATACTGTATAGTATCTTTTTGATAGTACATGGAGGTGGCCATTAAAGATGATATCGCTATTATGTCTGCCCCAACTTCTTTTGCCTTTTCTATAAATTTGGTGGATGCGACGTCAGTTCCCATATCGTGGACCTCGAACCCGTTCACGCTCAACATCACCGACACGAGATTTTTTCCTATATCATGAATATCGCCGAATGCAGTCCCGATCACAGCTTTCCCGACAACGATTTCCTTTACTCGCTCCGCCGTGATATGGGGCTTTAGTATGTTTACTCCTGCTTTCATGGCGTCGGCTGCTATCATGACCTCTGGCAAAAATATCTCATATTTACGAAACTTATCACCAATTACTGATATCCCTTTTGCCAAACCGTCGGTAATTGCTAGTAAAGGATCTATCCCGGCTTTAACGGCATTCTCCGCTGTCTCTATAACTGCATTTTCATCGCCGCTGATAACCGCCTCGGTTAATTTAGATAAAATTTCGTTTTTCTCCATAATAATAAGGTTTTCCTAAGTCATACCTTAAATACTTTTTTTCATTGCGAATATAATTGTCAAAAATTTCATGGTCGATAATCATCAACATGATGAAGCGCGTCTGTCATTAGACTTTTCGATAAGTATAGTCGAAGTACTGCGCGGAGGCGTAGATCGCGGCGTGCTTCATAAAGGATAATTTAGGGCGTCGGATCCCCATGAAATCTTACCGAGGATGCTCCCGTATCCATGAGATTTTTTCGGCAACGTTAAGCATTTTCTCGACAGAGTCGAGCTTAGCTGTGATAATGGTTCAGTAGTTCGGACAAACCATATAGGTGACTTCCTTTCACTCGAGCTTCTCGGCGTAGACTCCGAAAAACTAAGAAGACTCTCTGCTAATAAAAAAATCGAATTATTCCATAACTCCCCAAATCCGGCTTTGTTGCAAAAGTGCCTCGTGTTGCATAAGTCGGTAGTCTGTTGCAAAAGTCAAGTGCGGGCCGTTTCCGACCCGCGCTGGCCCGGCGAACCCATCTTCTCACTTGGAGGGTGGGAAGCTGAGCACCGGGCCGCTTGAATTTAATTAGACTTGGATTTTTAGGGTTTTGCCTCACAGGGCTTTGTAAAGAAAGTCGATGGTCTGTAAAGAAAGTGGATGAAAGCCATAGGTTAAACGACCATTATGAATCCAAGACATCCATTGTTGTCCATTTCCTAG
>CAYFIY010000082.1:0-2064 GCA_964343275.1 Hadarchaeota archaeon (SeqCode) | reverse complement strand
CAAATCGAATTGACCCCCTTATTTATGGATCAGGGGTAAGAGTAACGTAAACTGTCACCGTAATTTATCCTTGGCTGTACAGCGATATTCGGACTGGAGTAAGGCCGAATGCGGCGCACAGACATTAAGGAAACCTATCAACAACTTTATTATAGGATAATTTTACCGATGTCTCTAATGGCTCATCTCCGCTCTCATCAAGATCCAGCTTTTCTTGGACCCGTTCTTTAAAATGGTCCAAGTTAAAAAATTGTTCTAGCGTATTGGCGTCAGAACTATATTTGGGACCATTGAAGAACAAACTAACCGCAGGCAGGGTTTCATCATCTTGGACGAGCCTATCAAAGTAAGAACGACAGGTTTCATCCAACTCCCCTTCGACGTCTCTGATTAGATAAATGATTTTAGAGGTCCAAAGAGATGTCAGCAAATCCCCGCTCAATAAGCGTGGGATTTCCCTTTCCGCGATACGCTGGGCAATTTCCTTGGTTTGATCCTCAGTTAAGAAAACCGGTTTTCCTACCCTTTGTGCCCAGCCATATATTCCATAATGAATGAAATGTTTTCGCAAGACTGAAGGCACAATTTCAACATCTTCTCGCTCTAAAAAATCGTTCAATATTGTGCGTCCCAGTTCCCGAATGGTTTCGTCATCTGTCAAAAACTTACTGATAAACAGGTCAGAGATATTATCCACAATATCGCGCATTGCCGCAAAATGCGTCGGCCACTGGTTGTCATCTTTCAGAACAAACTGGCATAAAGCCCCCCAGAAAGTCCGGTGTACTTCGTCTTCGAAATCATCGCTGAGATAAACGTCCCACAAACGCTGCCAGAAGTTCCCGAAATCACCTGTTTGGACTATCTTTTGCATAAAATCTAAAATTTCCTGCCTTGGCTTTGCCAGCAGAGCACGGATTTCGGCACTGCGATAATCCCCAGGCAATAGTCCCAATCTCAATACTGTCAAGAGTGGGCGGTGCCGGCACAAAGAGCGGGCCGTGGTTTCTTCTTTCTGCCCTTCAGAGGATAACCGTGAAAATAAGAAACCCATAAGCTTATCCATAGCAGGTGATCGCTCATTTTTAGAGATTCTTTTATTTAATCGCGCTTCCAGATCCTCTTCTTCTTCAATCCAATATGCAATGTAATCTTCATCCAGCCAGCTATCTTCTATGTAGTTACTATAATTGTCACAAATAAGTTTTTCAGTTTGTGGAGCCTTTGTTGACATCAGGGCCGTAAATGCCAGCAGATCAACGTTATCAACTTCTTCCCAAACCATTCCGGCCAGCACATGAAACATGCCCACCATGCGTTTGATATCTCTAGGTGTTTTTAAAATGTTGGGAATTAGGATTTTCAATAATCGGTCGTATTGGACCTGTTGCAGATCCAAAGGAGGTATAATGCCAATGTCCCTTACTACAGAAACGAGCTGGGTCTCGAATAAACGCCGGAGTTCAGAGACAGTCGTCAGTGGCAAGGGAATTGGGAATTGTACAATCTTTTCTAGGTAGGCCTGGCCTCCCTTTCCCCCGCCTAATGCCTCGACCACCCGCTGGTGATCATATGACAATACATATGATATGCTGGGAAAATCAGCCACCGCCCTTACCAATTGCGCTACAAAACGGACTTCTTCATTCTCTACACGATCCAATTCATCAATCAGAACAACGATAGGAATATCAATTTTAGATAGCAGTTTATAAATTTTTTGGCGTTGGCTATGAAGGCTTTTTTTATCGGAACCTTTTTGTTCCAAAAGATCGAAGAGTACCTTTGATCTAGGCAATCCAGATTCGGCCAATGGGACGAGTGCTTTTCCATACTTACTAAAAACCTTAACAAATTTATCAAGGCGTTTTTTAAGCTTTCCGTCTTGTGCAATGGTTTTCAGAAGTTGTCGAAAAAAATGAAAAATCAGATCATCTCGACCTGAGACCAGCCAAGGGTCGTACCTTACAACCAACACACCGTCAGTATATGTGTCGTGGATGGTCTCATCGAGCATGTTCAAAATAGATGTTTTACCGCTCCCCCATTCGCCAACGATACCCA
>CAYFIY010000081.1:0-2092 GCA_964343275.1 Hadarchaeota archaeon (SeqCode) | reverse complement strand
ATTTCGAGGATTTTGCGATTTCCGATCGGTCGAAGATGGCCGGAAGATGGGATGCAAAAATGTGAAGTTATTTTTGCGCGAGCCCTAAGCATTATACCATATAGACAAGGCCATGGAAGGGGGCGTCATGAATATCAGCAGACAAATTGTTCGTTCAATGATTGTTTTTCTCATGATAGGACTGTTCCTATTTAGTTGGGAGCTGTGTTTTGCAGTCGAAAAACTCCCGGATAGCGATGAAACAATTGAGCAGTTCATGGTAGAATTTCAAGCATTGTTTAAAGCGGAAAAAATCACGACTTCTGAAATAATTGCGAAAGTTATTTCAAAAAGTCAATGGTTTTTCAATAGATACCCTCTTATACCCTCGAATACCTCCAGTCCCCGGACAACATTTAGAGCCTTTTTGAGCACGATGAAAAGTACGCATAACTTGCTGATGATGGCGTACAAAATAAATTTGACGGAACCCGGATTGTTTGCTTCAGAACAAGTATTACAGTTGGGGAAATTCGCCGAGGCGTTCTTCCAGCGAGGTGTGTGGTGCTTAGACCTGAGCGAGGTTCCGGATGCTCTCAAGCAGGATGTGGGTTGGGAGACGGTAATCAAGCTCAAGGAGATTCTCGATCGGATAGAACTTCCGCCAGTGGATCAGATACCCGATGCCCTGGCCATAGAGGCTGAGGAAGAAAAGGAAAAAGTAGCGGAACTTCATCGCTGGCGGCTACCCAACACGGACATTGTCATCGCCAGGATTGAAGAAGGGCGACGGAAAGGTGAGTATCTCTTTACCCCTGAGACAGTCGCCCGTATGGATGAATTCTATACCACCGTCAAAGATTTACCTTATAGAAATGACCCGCGTGTATCTCCCGACTTTCTTGAATTCTATGACCGTACGCCCGGTCAACTGCTGCCGCCGAAATGGAGCCGATGGTTGCCGGTCTGGTCGAACACAATGTACCTCGCACAAACCATATGGCAGTGGTGCGCAATGGCAGTTTTTCCTTTGGCGGCCCTGGTGTTAATTTGGCTGCTTTCCCGCTGGTGGAGACGAAGAGCTTCCGAGGTTTCTTCTATGACGCGAACTTGGGGTTGGTCGTTTATTTGCCTGGTTGCGACTGTAACGCTTCTTTTATTATTGTATGTCCTAGATGAGCAAGTCAATATTACCGGATCAGTGCTCAGAGTTTTAGATGTCACCTTACAAGCGATTTTCTGGTTCCTGTTAGCGACGGCAACTTTCTTTGCCACCAGGGCTACGGCGGAAACCATTATCGCATCTCCGAAGATCGACCCTGAGGGAATTCATGCTAGTTTGATAAGAGCTATCATTGGCCTCATCGGCATCTCTAGCGGTGCGGTTATCATTTTTTACGGACTCTCCAGTCTTGGTCTTTCCCTGATTCCCCTTCTGACAGGGCTGGGCGTGGGCGGTCTTGCCGTTGCCTTAGCGGCCCGTCCGACTCTTGAAAATATCATCAGCGGGTTTATGATTCTGGCGGACAGACCCTATCGGGTCGGCCAGTTTGTGAAGGTTCAAGGATATTCCGGTGATGTGGAGAAAATCGGTTTGCTCTCAACGAGAATAAGGCTGACCAAAGGGCACCAGACGATAATCCCCAATGAGGTGATGGCCAGAGTTGATATTGAAAATATCGGCCGTCGGCCTTACATTCGACGGAGTTCAAATATTACGATTACCTACGACACCCCGCCGGAAAAAGTCGAAAAAGCAATCAAGGTCATTGAAGACATTCTTGATAATCACGAAGGAATGGACCCGAAATACCCACCGTGGATTTTCTTCGACGAATTTAATGCTGAGTCTTTAAATATCATGATGCGTTATTGGTACCACCCTCCAGATATTTTGGCCGCATACGCCTTCCATCAAAAGGTCAATTTAGCGATTATAAGAGCATTTAAAAAAGAAGGTATCGAGTTCGCTTTCCCGACAACGACTAATTACCTGACACAGGATGACGAAAAACCGCTGCAGATCAGAGTCAGTGGTGAGTAAAGATCCGGGCCCAGAGGACCCGGCTTTGGTTATCCCCAAAGGGGATTTGCTTTGCTGGAAGTTCATTGA
>CAYFIY010000080.1:0-2118 GCA_964343275.1 Hadarchaeota archaeon (SeqCode) | reverse complement strand
CTTAAAATTCATTGTTTTAATCAACCGTTTGGTGGGAAACGGCTGATCTTTGTGTTAGCATTGAAAACATCATACATATAGAGTGGTTTGTCAGCGAGGGGAAAAATAAACATATTACTCGACTTTTGCAGCACTGAAAGCCACATGATATAATATCTCCTTTGAATCCACCCTACTTTCAAAGGAGGTCTTATGCTGCCCTTAGTCGAAATTCCGGATATTGTCGAACATTACGCTCCCCATTTTGAGTCCGTTTTTTCAGCGGAGGCTTTTGAACAGTTTAAGCGCTATCTCAGCGGATTGATCGTCTCGGAGAATAAAACGGTGGAAGGGATCAATCGAATGTTCGTCATTGATGTCCGCAATCAAAGTAGTCTTAATCGCCTGTTAACTCAGAGTCCTTTTTCACTAGAAGCCTTAAATTTAGCGCGATTAACCCTGCTGGAGAGTCTTTCTGGAACTCAAATAAAACCGCGTGGGGTCTTGAGTTTAGATGATACCCTGTTAACGCACTATGGTAAAGGTTTTGAAAAAATTGCCCATTTGTACGATCATGTTGAAGATCGTTATGTCTGGGCTCATAATCTAGTCAACCTGCATTACAGTGATGATCAGACTGACTATCCCCTCAACTTTAAGTTATGGGAACCGGCAGAGATGGAAACTCTAGAATCAGGTCTTCTCTCAGCCGGGATTAAACTTCGCCCAAGCAAGTACGAATTAAAAGAAAAGGATCCCAAAAAATGGCGTCATTATCTTTTAGGGGTGTGGCGAAGAAATCAGAGCAAAACAGAAGTTCAACAAATCTATCAAAGCAAGCTGTTTCTGGGACAAGAATTGCTGAAACAGTTTTTTTCAAACCGTTCTGAGCGAAAACTACCCGTCACTTTTGATAACTGGTATACTCAACCGGCATTTTGTCGTTTTTTAAATCAGGAACTCCGAGTCCCCTACGTGGGCACCTTAGCCAGCAAAGACAAAGTCGTTTTGAAAACGCGAGAGAAACGAGTGGGTGATTTTGATCTCCAGCTCCAGCAAGAACACCATCAAGCCGTCAAAAATGGCAAAAAACCTGTCTTTTATAAAATAACCATCCCTTATAAAGGAGGCAAAGAATCCTATTACAGTTACTGCAAGACCCATCATATCCATAATTTTGGCAAGCACCGACTGGTCATCAACCACCGTCAGGCTGATTTATCGGACTCTGCCACATTCTTCATCTCTAACAAGTTGAATTGGCAAGCCGTTGGAATTACCCGCATCCGACGTCATCGCTGGCCCGTTGAAGTCTATCACGAAGAGGGAAAATCCGAAGGCCTTGATCAGTATCAGGTTCGCGACTTCAAAGCGATATACAGGCATATCGCTCTTGTCGCCGTTACCTATAGCTTACTACGAGCAGCCCGGCATGATCGCTCCCTGTTTCATAAACTTCAACAGACAATCGGCACTAGCTCCGAAGGCTCGGCAGGATCATGGCGTCGCAACACACAAGCACAGGCATTGTGGGCTTTAGCAACCTTCATCGCCACAGGTCTGAGTCAGGGACAGAACCTGGGTGAAGTCATGGTTCCTTTAATGGCGGCGGTCTCCTATTAACAGGAGTCGTTTCTTTCTCAAAATTAGGGATAAACCTGGTTTAAAAAGGTTTGACCAGGTAAGGGGTGGATTGTGCCCTCACCCCTAAAGTTAGGGCCAATTCTTTACATTTTCGAACACTGCAAAAGTCGAGATATTACTTGATGGAATAATTGGATATGGAACAAAATTCAATATTACCACTGGTGTCTGCTCTAATTGGTACAGTTATCGGAGGAGCAATTGGCGTATTTGGTAATCTACTTGTAAAGAGGCAAGAAAGAATTAATCAAGCAAATAAGTTCATTATCGAAAAACGAATGGCAGCATACGAAGAAATAATCACACATGTTCGGTTTGCCTCTTTAGCGTCAGGAGAAATGGTTGGAAATGATTTCGTAAGAAGACCATTAATTTTAGAAGATGGGGTGAAATTTTCAGAATGGTTCACTATGTATGTTGGAATATGCAGACGTGTAACCCATCTTATTGATAAAAACCTAGATCATAAACTATGGTTATTTCAAAATTATTTGC
>CAYFIY010000079.1:0-2156 GCA_964343275.1 Hadarchaeota archaeon (SeqCode) | reverse complement strand
GTGTTGTCGCTCTCCTGCTTGGCGATGATGCCCAAGTTGGAGGCTACCACGTTTTTGCTGGTCGTCCGGTCCACATAGCTTGGGTTGTAGTAGGTGTTGTCACAGAAGGATGTGAACGGTCTTATCGACGCCGCTCTAGATTTGGGCATTAACTTCCTCGATAGTGCCAATATTTATACCGCGGGCAAGTCTGAAGAGACGCTGGGTAATGCCCTTAAGGGACGCTGGGACCGCTTTGTCCTTGCAACCAAGTTTTGCATGTCCGCCGGTGAGGGGCCCAATGACAGTGGTGCATCTCGCTACCATATGATGAACTCTGTGGAAGCGAGCCTACAACGCTTACAAAGCGATTATATAGATTTGTACTACGTTCATCGTTGGGATGAGGACACCCCTATCGATGAAACGCTGCGCGCCCTAGACGACTTGATCAGGATGGGCAAGGTGCGCTACGTCGGGGCATCCGAATTCGCCTCATGGCAGCTGGCTCATGCCAACCTACTGGCGGATCTACGCGGCTGGACGTCGTTCGTGGCTTTACAATCGCATTACCACATGTTCGAACGGAGCGTTGAGCCGGAGGTGCTGCCTTACTGCAAAGCCCACGACGTCGGATTCGTCCCCTATTTCCCGTTGGCGGGAGGCTTCTTGACCGGCAAATACAAGAAAGGTCAGCCAGCGCCGCCCGGCTCCCGCGGCGAATCGGGCCAATACGTGCAGAATTATATGACCGACACCAATTATGATATCGTCGAGAAATTAACCGCCTGGGCGGTGGAGCGTGGCCGCGGCATGAATGAGCTGGCGCAAGCCTGGCTCATGGCCCAACCCCAGATCTGTTCTGTCATATCAGGAGCGACTAAACTGGAGCATTTAACCGATAATGCCAAGGCGGCCGATTGGGAGCTGAATCCGGGGGAAGTGGAAGAGATCAACGCGATTCTGGATGGGACTTAGAAATAAGTTTTGGTGTCACGTGTTCATGTATCAAGTGTCAGGTGTTTATTTGTCTCACGAAGCACTTGACGCATGACACTTGATACTCGACACTTCTCTTTATTTCCGATCCCGACGCGGGGAGGTAAGATTCACAGATGAAAACTGATGCCGATAAAATGATTGACTTTTACTAAAATTTGCTATATACTTTAAAGTACGATTATAGGATATTTTTATGAAGTTTTCCTCTTTTCAGTTGAATATTCATAGACTTGCCTTCTAGCCGGTAGGAGATTGTTTATGAGAAATCATAACAGAGACCTTTGTCAAGAATAATTTGGCAAGGGTCTTTTTGTTTATCTTAAAGAAACTGTCAACGAATCCGTAGCGAATTATCGAATCGTTACCACTGAACGATGGGTGCGTTATCCATTATTCGTTTATTCGTTATCTAATTCGATGACAGAATAAAAGGCGAAATATAAAATGTCTCTGAGAAAATATTTAAAAATCTTGTGCTTAACCATTTGCATATCCCTTTTCCTCATCACCACTGGCTGTGATGTCCTTAACCTGGGTGGGACCGATGATGGTAGAAAAGGTCAGGTCATAATTAACATAAAAATCCCCAAGGCCGAGAAAGCGAGCCTTAGAACGTATATCTTCCCTCAAGTTAACGTGTCTAGTATTCAAAAGGTGAAGGCTTCGGTGAAAGGGGTGGATATAGATGCTCCGGTGGAAGACACCGTGGACGTCACTGGAGGCCAGGCCACGTTAACTCTCGAGGTTCTGGAGGGACTAAATAGAATAATAATCCTTAAAGGGTTGGACTCGGATGAAAACGAGGTGGCGACCATAAAGGGGGGAGGTGATGTAATAGCAGACGCCACAACGGAGGCAAAGGTCAATAGAGGGACGACTCCCCTTGGGAACATACTTGAGAGTCTGTTCGGCTCAGAAGAGCTTGAGATCCTAACCGGGATAAGGAGAGAGGTCATATACGCGGTTACGGATGAGGTGATAGGATCGGACCCGGTTGACCATCTTCCTATCGGGAGCGACTATACGGTCGATCCTCTAACTCTGGATGTGAGTCCGATCGTGGACGCGATCACCACATTAGTGGATGGTGGACTTAAGGCTGAGGATGTCACCTCCAAAGATATATTTACCGTATACGACATTGTTCCACCTGTTACGACGGCCACACCTGCAGG
>CAYFIY010000078.1:0-2210 GCA_964343275.1 Hadarchaeota archaeon (SeqCode) | reverse complement strand
ATTTCGGAGAATATGTGAAATTAAAATTCTTCTGTTTTTTAGACCTTTTGCTCTTGCAGTTTTTACAAAGTCCTGACCTGCAACTTCCAGTAAACTACCTCGGGTAATTCGGCTGATATAACTTATACCACCTACTGAGGTAGCTAAAGCCGGTAAAACTAGGTGCCTTAATTCGCCCGCGCCAAATGCGGGAAACAATTTAATCTTCAATGCAAAAAGATAAATTAAAACTATTCCAACGAGGAAAGACGGAAGGGACCAACCGAAAAGTACCATGAATCTTATGAATTTATCAATCCGTGAACCAGCTTTATAGGCTGAGATGACTCCGAGGAATAATCCACCTGCAGTTACCAAAGACATGGAAAAAATAGCTAGGTTTATCGTGTAGCGAAACCTATTGCGTAATAAATACGTTGTAGAAACGTTTGATATTAATGATTTGCCCCAATTCCCTGTTAGTAAATTTTTTAACCATATAATATATTGAACGTAGATAGGCCGGTCTAAGCCCATTTGACGTCGTATAATAACGATAACATCTTCAGTAGCCCGTTGCCCAAGAATTATTTCTGCCGGGTCACCGGGGATTAATCTGACGAGGGTAAAAACGATTAGGCTAATTCCAAGAAGTGTCGGGATTAGGTATAGACCACGTTTTAGAATATATTTCCACATATAACCATTGAATAACGGTTTGTGATTCTTATAAGATTTTTGTCAGTTTAAATATAAAGTTTTTATCATAATTTCTATATTATTTAAGTTCTAAATTGTTCATTAAAATTCAAAATGTTAGTCACATAGAGTATGATTATATTAATATCTAGAGAGTGAAAAGGAGTAAAAGTACTTTAAAAATATTCATTTCTAATAGTATATAATTAATAACTTATAGAGGTCATAGGAGAGGTGTTTATTTAATGTCCATACTTTCTCAATCTTACTGCACTAGGTGGCATGCTGCAAGGTGTCCCTGTTTCTCTACTAATTCAGGTTCAACGGTTCTACAGATTTCAGGATTGCCTTGATCCTCTGTTAATACACATCTCGGATGGAATCTACACCCCGAAGGAGTGTCGATTTGATCAGATATTTCGCCTTTAATTTTGATTTCCTGAACTGTTATTTTTGGATTTGGCGAACGCACAGCTGAAAATAATGCTTGAGCGTACGGATGCAACGGGGTATTAATTATTTCATCGGTTAATCCGGTTTCAACTATTTTTCCAAGATACATAACCGCTATGCGATCTGAAACATATCTTGCAACGGCCAAGTCGTGTGTGATAAAAAGCATAGAAAGATTGAGTTTATCACGAACTGAGAGTAGAAAATTTAGAATATTAGCTTGAATTGAAGCATCCAGCATTGATACAGGTTCATCGCAAATTAGGAGTTTTGGATTTAGAACCAAAGCTCTTGCAATCGAAACACGTTGCATTTGGCCCCCGCTCAGCTCGTTTGGATATTTAGTAATTATATCATCAACAGGAACCAAATTTACAGTTTCCATACTTTTGATGATGAGATTATTTTTTTCCTCTTTGGTTTTTGCGAGTTTGTGAACATATATGGATTCACCAATAATATCATAGACTCGCATTCGAGGGTCCAAGGATCCAAAAGGATCCTGTAAGATTATTTGAATCTCGCGTCTAAACTTTAGTTCATCTCGCTGGGAAGAGTCAAGATCAATGCCATTAACGACAACCTTACCGCCGGTCTTGGGGGTCAAATTTAGTATTACTCGTCCTATCGTGGTCTTGCCGCATCCACTTTCGCCTACCAGGGCTAAAACTTCTCCTTCTTTAATAGTAAAATCTACGCCATCAACGGCTTTAACGTAAGTTTTTTTTCCTCTCAAAATGTCTAGGAATCCGCCTCTTAGAACGAACCATTTTTCAAGGTTTTTGACTTCCACAATACTTTTTGCCATAGGCATATCATTCCACCAGGTGACAAGCAACGGGATGTTTTTGTTTCTCGGTTAAAACCGGGTCAATGGTCCTGCAGATTTCTGGGGTTCCTTTTGATTGATACAGTGAACATCTTGGGTGGAATCTACAGCCATTTGGAGGGTTCATCATATCGGGAGGATCCCCTGAAATGCCATCAATTTTTTTTGTAGACCGGATGTCTGGAAAAGCATTGACCAACGCTTGAGTGTAAGGATGAATTGCGTCATTAAAAATTGTATTCACTTGACC
>CAYFIY010000077.1:0-2231 GCA_964343275.1 Hadarchaeota archaeon (SeqCode) | reverse complement strand
TAACTACTACTATAACAACGATTCCAACGATTAAACTTGTTTTTTCCATTTATTACCTATAAACAACTTATCCATACGTTATTTAAGTTTAACGTAAGATGATTATATATTCATAAAATTATCGAAGAAACTGAGACACCGTATTGAAAAAAAATATCGATATATTAAAAAGCGAATAAGTAAAGTTTTAATTGTATGGTAAAACGAACTATTTGTCCAAAAATAAGACAGAGGGATATTTGATTGATCCCGTTTATCGATGTTCTGGATAGAGCCGATTCTGGTTCGATCTGCGAGCTCAAGGAATGGGACATGAAAATAATTTCTACAAAGGTGAAGGAGAAGCTCAAGGAGTATGGGCTAAAAAACACATGTTCCCCGGAGAGTACTATAAACAGCGACGATGGTTTGGCGGACAGCTTCTGGAAGGCCGGATTTGACCTCGCGGTCGACACCGGTATGTACTGCATGACTACCAAAAGAATTATCAAGTTTAGTGATTTGGAGCTCAGGGATTGTTTAAAAAATAATCCAAGGGAGATATATAGGGGGCGGGATTTAGATCGTCGTTTGATGAAGAGGAGATTACCAGAGGACAGGGAAATGATATATAACTGGATCGGCCCTTTCGGAAACCCGGTCAGCGAGGACCTTTATGTCCCCATTACTCAGAGCGCGATACAGTACAGGATTATTGATGCCGTCATGCCCCCCTGCTTGGAAACAGTGTATGGCAGACCGTTGAAATCGGGAACGCCTTACGAGACCATAGGCGGAAAGCTTGAGGCCATTTTGCAGAGGGAGGCTGCAAGGAGAGCCCAAAGGCCTGGCATTCCGATATGGGGGGGAGCTACGAGTCCCACGGAGTATGGTAATTTTGGTGGCTATGGCGTGCCTGGAGGGGGTGATCCACAAACCGAATTGAACGCGGCTCTCGCCACCTCAGAACTGAAAACCGACTATGGACTGCTACAAAAAATAGCCCACTTTCTCAATTGTGGGTCGTTCGTTCATTCAGGGCACTGGTCCATGATCGGTGGTTTTCCCGGACCTCCAGAGGGCGCAGCTCTGGTAGCAATTGCGGCGGCGATATTACAAGTTCCGGTACATCAAGCAATAACCATGTCCACAGGATGTTTTGATCTCAGATATAATGGCAACTGCGGGCGGGAATCCATATGGTCCCAAAGCATAACATGGCAGGCCATAAGCAGGAATACGCACCTTTTGCTGGTGGGGTTGATCAACCCCGTGGCCGGACCATGCACAAACATGATACTTCAAGAGGCAGCCGTCAACGCGATTAACTGCGCTGTCTCCGGCTGTGCTGTTGCCATAGGTATCCGCTCGGCGGGCGGGAGGTTACGAGACTATGT
Source organism: Hadarchaeota archaeon (SeqCode) (assembly GCA_964343275.1). Taxonomy (GTDB): domain Archaea; phylum Hadarchaeota; class Hadarchaeia; order Hadarchaeales; family Hadarchaeaceae; genus Hadarchaeum. The sequence continues at coordinate 855 of CAYFIY010000077.1, read as the reverse complement.
CACTGGTTTGGAGAGCAAGTTCACTGGTGAAGTTTGCAAAACTTCATGCGGAATGAAAAGGGTAGATGGCAATGAAGTCGCTAAGAAGCTTATACAAAAATATGAGGGGCAATTGTCGAGTCCACCAAAAGGTAAACCTTTCACGGACTGTTTTGACATGAAAACACTTCGGCCGACGGAAGAATGGTTGAAAATTTATGATAATGTGTGGAAAGAACTCGAATCTTTGGGAGTGGCGCGCCAATACTAAATCCAGTTTATTTGAAGACCCTGTTAAATCAGTTTAGCTGGTGGCAAACTAAAATGCAAAACGATATTTTAATTTCTTTTCTTGCACAATTCTATTTACTTCGTTAGCTTCGCCGAAATATATGAATCTGGACGGACAAGCCAGTTTACACATGACACATTTATAATTTTTATTTATTATTTTTTTTGCGCAGTGGGGAGACGATATTTTTGGAGATATTCTAAACTAATGGCAAGATGACCCGCAATTATTGGAGATCTTAGTAAATAATCTAAACAACTTTCAACAGAAATACGAAACCTTTTAGTACATCTTTTTTAGTCCCAAATATTCCAACTCTTTCCAAGTCTCGTCGTAAATTCCCTGCCAATCTTTCGTCGGTTTGAGAGTCTTGATGTTGGTACATTCAGAGAAGCTCTTACCCTTGTTTGGCCTTTGTAAGTTATTCTCATACTTAGGCAAGAGAACCTTCACTATTTCGTTAGCGTCACTCCGCCCCATTCCCGCAGCTGACTTTACTACCTCTGCGCTGAATTTCTGTTCCAACGGACTCATGTGGTCGATGTACTTACCACCTGCCGATCTATTACCAATGTTAGCAACGC
>CAYFIY010000076.1:0-2302 GCA_964343275.1 Hadarchaeota archaeon (SeqCode) | reverse complement strand
TGCCGAGTTTGAACGTGAACTAATGTCTGAACGAGTCAGAGCAGGCATTGCCCGATCTCGCGCTCAGGGCAAGCCACACGGCCGCTCCCCTATTCCCAACGACAAGCAACAAGAAATACAGCAACTAAAAAAACAAGGATTGTCCAACAGGAAAATTGCCCGACAATCAGGAATCCCAGAGACAACGGTTAGGCGGTATACTTCCAATGTAAAACAGAAATAGACATAACACCGCATCTGTATTGATATTAAAGACATATAAGATATCTTTAATATTTTAGATACCTTATAAATTTGTAGTATGGTTTTGTAGTATTTGAGGGTCTTTGCCTATCAGTTACTCTTGATTGATGGGTTGTTTTTTTTTTATCTTTCACAAAAGGCATAACATCCAGGTCATACTCAAACAAGGCCACAATAAAATGAGCCGCGAATGGGATGAGCAAGCCAAGGCCAATGCAGCGACGTTAGAAGGTAAAATTCGCCTATTGGAAGCCACAGAAACTGGGTTTATTACCGATCTGACGGAAATTTTTGTCAATCGCGACTACGGTAAGTTCTGGGGTCAGGTCAAGGAGACCAATGAACTATTCAAGTCACTTAAGCCTATCAAAAAAGAGGACCGTGAGCAGCTATGGGAACGCCTGAATAGGGTTTGTGAAGAGGTCAAAAGAAAACAGAATCAAGAATACGAAACAAAAGGAAAAGCCTCTAAATCAGAGAAAGACATTATCCGAGACCTGGTCAAACAGGCCCATAATTGGGGTGATGGCGCCAGAGAAACAGAAGATATCCGCCAAGGGAACTCCCGCCTTCGGCAAGCTATGGATAAGCTGAAGGGTAATAGAGTGCTACTTAAACAGGATCACGAAGAATGTTTTCAAGCGTGGGAAGAAGCTAAAAATGCTCTCAACTATGGTCGAGAACGCATCCTCGAAAACAACTGGAATCACATTCACTCTGATATAAATGATATTCTGCACAAAGCTCAGTATGGAAACCCCTATGAAGCCCAAGATGATATTAAAGAATTCAACAAATCAACAATGAAAGGGGTTTCCTTATCCTCTGGCAAATACCAGGAAGCCCGTGACTTACTAGACTTGGCCTGGCGAACAGCTTCCGAGCGTATCGCTGAAGAGAAGAGGGGAAAAAATAGTCGCGCAGAGGAATGGCGTAGTAGGCAGGAAAGTCACATTGAGCGGTGGCAAACCAGTATAGAAAAAGCAGAGGCCACAATATCACGGATTCAAGACGAAATTCGTGATTGTGGACGCATGCAGAGTGAGGCAGCAACAAGTGAGTTCGCTGATACGGTTCAAGGGTGGATTTATGAGAAGGAAGAAAAGATACGTGTGAGAGAAGATTCTATCAGGGATTTAGAGGGAAAAATCAGAGATGTAGAACAAAAACTTAGAGAATGAAAAAGGAGTAAAACGAAATCGTTTTACTCCTTTGTTTAATCCTTTCCGACACTGCTTAGTTCTGGCACAGTAGGCCATTTTTTAATGCATCAATCTGCTGCTTTAACTGAATTGCCTCTTGCGCGAAGTGATCAGCTTGACGAGACCAGTAAAGAGCGGTTTGCCAGACTTCCTCTAACCTGTCTCGCGCAGCACCCTTCAGAATCTCGATATCCTCTACATTCCCCCACTCCTGGTCTACAAAGTCAAAGAAATCAATAGATGATCCGTCAGGGCTTCCGAGGTCTTTTTTATGCCACTCCTGGCACATTTCCTCAAAGGACCGTTGTTGCGCTTTGGTATGCTGATTCATTCTTTCCTCCTCGGTTGTGGTAAGAGCTTCTCTTGATTTCAAGGGATTACCCCCACCACAACCGAAGAAGAATGGTTGTTTTTACACTATCATCATATCATATAATTTCTTTATTGTCAATATCTTATGAATTTTTGTATTTACTCTCTTATACTTTTTAATTATAAAAAAGCCCAGAGTTTCCTCGGGGCTTGGTAGAGCGGTGTATCAATATTTACTATTGCTACGCTAATTGTGGTTGGGTTGGCAATGGACAATGATTCTGTTCATCGTTCCATTCCACATTGGGGGGTAGATAGCCCACAAAATAGCCATATTCGTTGAAAACCTCTCTCTTCTGACCGTTTCTTTTTACGTGAATACACGGTCTTTGCTCAGGTTTGGCCACTAATGGCTGAATGCACATGACTTATAATCCTTTCTTTGGTGGATTGGCAAAAAGAGCACTGCGTCCACCCTATCACAGAAATGATTATATGTCAATATAATGCACTCTCCTGTTATCTGTTTTCTGGAAAGGTTAAAT
>CAYFIY010000075.1:0-2465 GCA_964343275.1 Hadarchaeota archaeon (SeqCode) | reverse complement strand
AGGTTGTCCATGTGGAAAATCTAGCATTTCAGCAACCGAATAAGAACCTGCTATAAATCGGTACAGAATGAGCATAAACGGGCTATTTTGGTCTAGTTCATCATCGGTTAGCTGTTCGGGTACTTTGACACCTCTAAAACAGCCTACAGAACCTGTCAGACGCTTTAAACGTTGATTAGGTGATAATGCCTCATGAACATACCAAATCTGTTCATGCGTCATTTCTGTAAATTTCATGGCATATTTGAAACATTCCACGAACGCATCACTATAGTCGTCTTTTGTGCCTTTAGCAGGTTTGATACGTCTAACATCAACAATTCTGCTATCACCAGTGATACTTTCCCATTCAGCCGATAACTCGGAATGGTCTATCCAGTCGTTCACAAGTGCAACCATGTGAATATGTGGATGCCAGCCATTCTTTTTGTTGGTGATTTCAATGGAATAGACAAAACCTTCAGCTTTGCATAACTCATTAAAAGCTCGACCTTTTTTAAGTGCATCTCTACGACGGTCTTTATACACACCAAAACTACTTACTAAATGCTCAAAAACGCTAGAAAAGTCATCTTGGTTTTTCACCGTCAATGTTATAAAAACTGGCTTTAGGTGAGGTTTTTCCTTAAGAATTTGAAGCATCTTTGCTTGATAGGCATTTGCCTGTTTGCTTGCACGAATGGCAGAGCAGAAAGGGCAAAGCATATGACGCTTGCATGACCGCATATAGGCAAGCCTATATTCGTCAGCCTTGTAATAGTGTTTGAATAGCAACTCATTACCACAGTAACGCAAATCCCATGCAAACTTGCCAAGACGAGTTTGCATCAGCTGGACAGCTGGCGTATCTAATTCCTTAACCTCATCATGTAACGAGAAAAGAAACGTAGACATATCCCGTGATTGTTGTCTCAGCAGGTCAAAACGTGCTATTCTTGCCCTATGAACAGCGTTGCTGTCCATAGATATATTGGAACCCTGTAATGATGCGTCTGTCGCCAAACTGTCAGCATCATTATGGGGTTTTTTATTGTCTTTCATAAAACCCTCATTATTAAGTTAAGCTAAAACAAACTTTTCAAAGTTTGTCCCCACTTTATTTCCATAGTATCAAGTTAAAGAAAAACGCCCTATTTTCGCCTTCTCAGCGTACGTCCGTCCGTTGGGCGGGCGATCGCCAAGAAGGGCGAAAATGGGCGTTTATTGTTGCTTTGGTGAACCGAAAGCACCTTGTTTCAAACGAGGTTTAGAGCCTTGCTTAACACTATAATAAATGGTGTTCTTAGCAGGTGCATAAGAACCTACATCAATAATTACATCTTTACCCATCAACGATTGCCATTCATTAGCATCATCAATGGTTAAATCAACTAACTCATTTTTGACCTCACCGTCTTTCAAGGTCATTTCACCCAATAGCTGAACCTTTGAGCGAGCCTCATACTGTTTACCATCCTTGTCTGTTCCACCAGCTTGAACAAACACATTAACTACCTTACCTGTCATCTGTAACATTATTCAGCTTCCTCATTCGATTCTTTTTCACTTCTCAAAATCTCACGAGCAAGTTTATTAAGATGGTTAATAGTATTTGTAGAAATGTGATTAGACAAGTTATCACGACCAGAAGCAAGCAGTGACACTATGACAGCATTACGGCTTAATGTTCCAGATTGGGCAATGGCTTCGATATCAGAATACAAAGCTAGTGGCAGACGTATGCTTGTTTGCTTATAAGCACCTTTGTCAGTATCTACCAAATCACCTTGTAAAGAGCTACGGAGAAAAATTGTTGAGTCTGGAATTTTAGCTTCAGGTTCATTGATTAGTTGTCCCATGCCATCAAAATCAGGTTCCCAATGGTCAGGGTATTTGCTACGGAACATAAAATAATCCTTTTAGAATATGGAAAAATTATAATAGTTAAATTTTCATTACTTATCAACTTATTTTATTAATGTTAGGTGTTTGCTTGTATCCCAAGTGATGGTTTTAACGCCTGCCATCTAGCTATCAAGGTAGTATTGCCACGATAAAGCTGTGGCAATCTCCACCTTGACAGCCAGCTGTCAGACGTTTTTTTGTCACTATGGGTTACAAGCCAAAGAATCAAACTGTTAGGTTTGGGGCTTTTGGGGTTAAGGGGTATCCCCTTACCAGTACTGCGAATGGTGAAAACGACAGTTTGTAGCCGCACGCATATGCTGGCTAATTTTCTTAATCTGTCTATTTCGGTCAGGCGGTCGTCGTCATTGCTTCCTTCTTCCTTCTGACCTCAATAGACAGATTAAGAACTATCAATATATTTGACTATCTCACCTGTTTCTGGATTTTTGTGAGTCACATAACGAGGTAACAATTCACCAGACTGGAGGTAGTCATTAAGGACTGTTTCCAAATTTTCTTTATCAGGTTGTCCATGTGGAAAATCTAGCATTTCAGCAACCGAATAAGAACCTGCTATA
>CAYFIY010000074.1:0-2512 GCA_964343275.1 Hadarchaeota archaeon (SeqCode) | reverse complement strand
ACTTTCACATCCAGCGACTCAGCCATTTTGTAAAGCAATCCAATACGCGGGTTTCGCTTTCCCTTTTCCAGATAAATGATATATTGAGATGTAACCCCTATTTTCTCGGCTAATGCTTCTTGAGTTAGACCCGCTTTATTTCTGAGTTTTTTAATCTGCTTACCCAACAGTTGGCTATTCTCCATCTCCTCAGATGGTAGCAAAAAGACAACGCAAATAACATCGACTATGTGTCTACGTAGACAGGGTGTTTACTTTTCGTCTTGGATGTGTTATAAGCATATTATGACAAAAGAACTTGATCCCAAAGAAAGACGCGCGGTTATACAAACACTACGGAAACAGGAGCGGAAATTGAGGGAAATAAGAAAGCAGGCAGTTAGAGAAGATCGACAAGGAAGAAAATCTTCATACGCCGCGTAGTGCGAAGTAGGCGAAGCAAGCGATTTTAAGGGGTACTGAATGGAGTGTCTTCAATCAACTTTATCTCGTTTAGGATAAGACTCTCAACTGAGCCTACTCCTTGGCTAAAGAGTATATTAGCTAGAGAGCGGTGTTTTTCTGATTCTCGTACAGAATCGGCGATCTCTTTTTCTTTGCAGGGATCGAGTCGTGGAATCGGTAAGGAGCTAATAAATTGTGGCGAAAGGTGGTCTACGACGGACGCATAAATGCCTTTTTCCATCAATACCTTTCCAATTTCTGCACTAGCTAGAAAAGCGTAGACGTAGTATGGATCAATTCTACTTTCGTCACAAATAACTCTAATTACGTGCTCTGATACCATTGATCCTGCTAGAGAATCATTGACTATGATAACCCGTCCTGTCGAGCCTGAGCGCGTAATTAAAATCCAGTCCTTTTCGACAACGTGATTATTTGCAGGTTTATAATCTTTTGGTTGCCACTTTAGATCAAATGGCCGAACTTGCAGTATTTGTGTCCCAGAATAGAAGGGTAGACTTTCAGGTCCAGGATTGACGTAGTTTCTCTTGTGTCGTCCTGGGTAGAAAACCCCGCCATCAACTGTCAGTTCCCCAAGTCTTTCTAAGTCCAGTATTTCTTTTCCGACTGCTGATTCCATATGTTTTGCGATGTCATTTTTGTTGGGGTCATAGTACCAAGCATCTAGTCGGTGAATGTGGTCAGATCTAATTTGATCTGAGTTAATCACAAAGCAACTCGGTAAATCTTGTTCAACAGGCGAACCTAATTTGAACTTCTCGTACTTTTCAAGAATTTGCGGAAGGTCATTCCAAATTACCGGCCTATCATTTTCGTCAAATAATATTTGCCCTCTCTCGTCTTTAACATATATGAGGTTTCCTCGTCTGTCATGTCCTACTGCCTCAGAAACCGCCATAAAGATAGGATAATCCGTTTCTGGATTGGCCACTTTTTGTAGAAATACAAGTGAAGTTTTTGTGCCTGTGTGGGGTTGAAACGCTTCACGTGGCAGGTCTATGATTGCCTGTATTTTTGCGTTCTTTAGAAGCCATTTCCTTAGTTCGATGCTGGTGGTTTCGGAGCCAGATAGGTTCTGCCTTGGCAATACGATTACCATCCTGCCCCCTACAGAATCGGCTGTAGGGTCCTTTAGAAACTGCAGGTCTCTTTCTAGGAATAATTTGTCCGGGTCCTGGCCGTTTACCAGTTCTGCCATTTTTATGCCATCGTTGAGCCTGTGTCCTAAGTCGAACTGCTCTAGTACATAGGGTCTGATGTCATCAATTTTTGTACCAAAAGGTGGATTTGTCATTACAATGTCCACGCCACCCTGTTTTATTTTTTTTGTGAATCTTTCTGGGTAGCGGTCGAAGGGCTCTAATGAGTCGAAGAGGTATATGTTACTTCTCCCGTCGCCAATAATCGCCATGTAGGACTTAGCGATGCGGTAAAGTAGTGGATCAATATCGATACCGTGGATATATTTTCCAGCGTAGTCTCTAACTATTGATTTTAAGCGGTCCTCGCTGAAGGCTCTCTCTCTGTATAAATAACCGACTTGTCTGCGAATATGCTCAATGGTAATGGTTAGGAAACCACCCGAACCGCAGGCAGGGTCTAATATAAATTCTCTTTTTTGGAAGGATGGGGCAATTGCAGCGACGGCAAAGCGTACCACTTCCCTTGGTGTAAAGAATTGTCCACTTTCACCTTTTAGCGTTGAAGGAAGGAACACCTCATATGCGTCACCAAAAGCATCTGTGTTTGTTTCATCATGTAAAAGTCCAATTCCTTGTAACTCTGAGACAATGTTAGCAACCCAATAATCATCATATTCTATTTTCTCGTCTGCAAACATATCGTAAAAGTCAGGATCCATCTGCAATTGACGATATAGCTCCTCAATTCTTTCTCGTGCTATCCCTAAGCCTTCTTCGTATTGTATTTCCGTGGAAGTAACACGGAATTCGCATAGTTCCTCCGGTGACAACTCGTCAATTATTTTACAGAACAGAAGTTTTATGACCTCTTTAGCTACATTTTCCTCACGCTTGATTGGGCCGGA
>CAYFIY010000073.1:0-2514 GCA_964343275.1 Hadarchaeota archaeon (SeqCode) | reverse complement strand
TTTTGGCCAACCACTCCTTTGCATAGATGGTGGCGATGACAACGAACAAGACAACGAGAAACGTGATGGCAAATGCGGTCCAAGGGCCCGCATAGTCCGGTGCTATGATCGCCAAGACAAGGGTCCCATTAAACACAAGCCGGTTCCATACCTTCACCTTGATTCCGGATACGGTTCTTCCTGCGATGACGGTAGGGTGGGGCATTTTACGAAGGACCTGTCTGCTGCATGGACGGGCGTGCGCCGAATTCCTGAAACCATGCGGACAAATGCGTATACTTTGTCACCCAAGAAAGTTCCGGAAGGCGGAAGACCAGATAGGCGCATGCGCACCCGACGCTAATATCCCCTGCGTCAACACGATCTAAAGGCCAAGTCGTGACCTCTACCTCAAAACGGTCGAGGGTGCGGTTAATGGCTTGCAATTGGCGGTCTATCCACGGCTGATGCCGGGCTTTTTCAGGGCGCTTTTTAAATTCCCACACAACAGTCAAAGAGGCATCGAGAATGCCGTCTGCTAGCGCGGCTCGCTGCAAGGTCTCCCATCGTTTAGGCCCTTCCCGAGGGATCAGTTGAGGCCTGCTACCAAGGCTATCCAAGTATTCCAGAATAAGCGGGCTGTCACACAAAGCGCTGCCATTATCCAACTCGAGCGCTGGCACCTTACAGAGCGGATTGACCTCTAAGAGATGATTGGGATTATCCCATGGCGATAGTTTTACGAACTCTACCAGGTTTACGAGGTTTTTTTCGATCGCCAGTACTAGACATTTTCGGGCGTAAGGAGATGTGGGGCTGTAATACAGCTTCATGATTTTCCTGCGGCGATATTATTAATGATAAGTCTTCTGGGCACAGGTTTATCGCCTACAAAAGCTTCGAGAATCTCATCAATGTCTTCACGTGAATCGAAACGGCACCAAATACTACTTGGATAAACGACAAGACATGGCCCCTCTCCGCAGCGACCAAGACACCCGGAGACGGTGAGCCAAAAATGGCTGTGGGTGATACGACGAAGCCTTTTTATTTTTCTCCGCGCAAACTCTATGAGTTCCCTGGATTGGCCTCCACCGCAGCACCTGGTCTTTGAGCCTCGCACGTTGTTGCAAAGTATTATGTGGTGGGTGTAGAAACCCTCCCCGGAACGTTCCGGGGAAGGTGTTGGGTTTACTATGTGCTGCTGATCAAGCACTTTATTTCACGCATTCAGTCGCACGATTTCCTTTGGCCCAGGTATGGCGTCTTGACTCAAAACATTCCATATCGCGTCATATACGCTCGCGCGTGCATCGAGAATGAGCAGGCCGCCGAATAGGGCATTTCTTGCATCCTCCGGCGTTTTAATAATCTGACTCATTGATTCAAACCAATTATCTCCGTGGATTGCGTCTAAGGTTATGTGTAGGCTCCAGAACTCAAGTTCACTATCCTTGAAACCGGACTTTTTAAGGCCTGCCAGAATAAGCTTCATCTGAGCTGGCATGGTCATTTCCAGGAATCCAAACCCGCCGAGACCAATCGCTGCATTTCCGCAAAGAAGCCCGCAGTAAATTTTTGAGTTGAGCAAATCGAGGCTCTCTGGAAGTGGATCGATAACGTCGGGCCTTCCGGCTAAGTCAAAAATCTTCAGAAACAGTACCGGGTGCGCGCGAGAAAGATCACCTTCACCCATTTCGTCATAGAAGTTCTGCGCTATTTCAGCCCGGGCCTCCAGCGGTGCCGTCAGCGCTAGCGCAGCTATGTGCAGATGGAACAAGTGATTATTCACATAATAGTTCTCTAGAAATAGCCGTGCTCCCTCAGAAGAAAGGCCGTGCAAGGCCATCTCCTGCAATAGGGGATGGCGGTTGATGCGGTGAGCATGGGCGCGTTCCCTAAGTTCCAGCAGCATCTGGTCTATGGGACGGTCTTTAAAGGACTTGAGTTGGGGGGACAGCTTCTTCCGCAAGCTCTCTTCTTGGATGGCCAGCAACTGGTTACGAAGGATATGGCGAACAGTCCGGCCATAATCGCCAAAGGATGTCGCGCGAATCAGCTCTTCTGAATTCCAGTGATAAAGGAGGTGCTGCGCCTTCTGCCACGAAGCGCGGTCTTTGGATATAAACGCTTGCCGACCCAGTGTTCTGATCGATCCCACTAGCGAATTAACCGTTTCAAGCGCTTCACTATAATTCTTTGGCTGCACAAACATGCCTTCTGAAGGCAATGGGACTTGTATTTTCATTATTAGCACCCTTCCCATTATGGATTAAGTCGCGCGCTTTAGGATTGCTTAGCCAAGCGTGGTTCCTATGACGCCAGCGCCAAAATGAGCCGGGATGTTGTATTATTTCAAATAATTTGTCATAATTAATTCATGATAAAATATAATAGATAAATGCACGTTAAAGTATCACTTTACAGGCAAAAATATGAAACACAATCCTGGGTTTCTAAATACCAAAATACTGCAAATGATAGCAGCAATTGCGCGTACGGGGAGCTTCTCTCAGGCAGCTGAGGACTTGAATT
>CAYFIY010000072.1:0-2548 GCA_964343275.1 Hadarchaeota archaeon (SeqCode) | reverse complement strand
TACAGGGAAAGGATTGACAGTGGAAAGTTGATAGTCGCTTCTAACATCGCAAATCTGATAACCTACTGGGGATTGTAGTCTAACATAGCCTTTAATCCTAGGTAACTAAGATACATACTATAACATCCTTTTTCTCGATAGGTAACAAGAGAACATATTACAGGTTCCAATTGGGCTTTTTATTACTCTTTGAGAGTAATGAACTGTTTTGGACTGCGTCAGATTATCCACAACTACCTAAGGGCGGGCAAGGCTCGAACGAACCACCAACGAAATCGAGGCCATATTTACCCAGCGGGCACTTTAAAAAAATCATTAAATCCCTAGTTTCGCCCTCATCCAAAACTAAAGAAGCATCGATAAGAAATCTATGTGCCCGTTGCAAACAATCTTGAGAATTGCGTTCTTTGGGCATTTGTTTGAACTTCGTGTGCCTACCATTGACCTTTACTTCCTTTACTATGGATGGAGCGGTTCTTAGAGACTTGCATTTTTCACAACACCTTGGCCGTTCAAGAGTAGTATGGCACCCTTTAACAGTTGAGCATCCTCCACGATAAAGTACCCACGCATAATCTAGCGGGAGACCGACCAGTTTAGAACCAATCATTCCGGATGGTCCATAATGTTCTTTGCCTTCAATATCTACGAATACGAAAAACTCGCTCCTCCCTTTTCTTGTTTTTTTGGATACTTTAGCAAAATCGGATACTTTAGCAACCATCGCACGATTCTCCATGTCAAACTTGCCATTTTCAGTTATGAGTATCGGGAGCATTTTATTGGCTCTATAGTAAAAACGCCTATCCTTAAATTTCTGGCATACCGCTGGGGCGAAAAGGTAAAGGCCAAACTCGACACACTCTCTTGTAAGACCCAATTTCATCAAGTCGTCAACTGTCTTTTCCTTTCCATGTATTTTATCTATTACAATAAACGAGAAGTTTAGCGCGTCAGTATTACTAGCTATATCCAACATCGTATTTTTCCAAGGTTCAACAATTTTCTCTTTAAACCATTCTCTAAACCGTGGTTTTAATTTCCATGACCCCTTCTTCCATTTTGATCTTATTGATTCCCACTTTTTCATTCCCAGGATATTGTTCTTTATCAGTTTTTCAATTTGATACTGAACTGAGTTAATATTCGTCCCGAATTTCCGACTGAGTTGATAGGGGTTCACTGGTTCACAGGTATAGCATTCCCAAATGATGGCAGTAGCTAATTCGCCTTTATTGGATTGTGGAAAATATTTATCGGTCGATGGGTGGTTTATTTGCCCCTTCCTCTTACTGCGTTTTCGCCGTAAATCGTCTTTCTGACCCATAAAACCATCGTATTCTTATTGGTATATCTATCTACCTAAAAATCAATGAGCTTACATAAATATGTTATGATGAGGTTATCAGTACGGTAGGATGTCGTATGGCGTCGAAGTTGAGCGAACCGGTTCGGGCATAAGGGCAACTAAGTAACATAACATATTTTGACCTACCTTATGGGCCATCCCTCTTAACCTATTGCCACTAATGTACTCCCAAAAGTGATCACTATCGCGCCAATTACAAGATAAAGAGTAACTTTTTCGATTCCCTTCAAAAATAAGCGGGAAAAAAGAAGAACAAATAAGGGAGCTGTGCCTGCCAAAGGAGATACAATCACGACCGTGCCAAAACTTAAGGCGGAAAAAAAAGCCATTACAAAGAAACTCGTGATTAAACCAGATATTACCAAGTATATTGATCCTTCCTCCCTAATCGGCAATGATAATTCCCCTTTGCAAATCAAAAAGAGAGTGAGGCTTGCAAGAGCCGTTGTACTCATTACGGCTGCTCCAAGAATTGGGAAGTCCATTAAACCAAGACCAAACTTCATAATTGAATCTGAAAATCCGAAACACAAAGACGCTAAAATAGGAATGATTAGATATACTTTTCTAAATTTCCATTGAGATCCGCTCTTTGACCAAGAAATTATCCCCACTCCCAGAGTGATGGATACGGTTCCTAGAAAAATGAATAAGGTAATTTTCTCCCCAAGAAAAATTATAGCTATAAGAGATGCAAATAAAGGATAAATACCGTTTATTGTACTGGCTAAAGCAGCTCCTAATCTACGGAGGCCATCAAATAAGAATAGCCTCCCAAGAAATGGTCCGATTGCTCCTCCCAACACAAAGAATAAGATAGCCGTGGAATCAATGTTCTGAGTTGGAAAAAAAATGATTGCAAATAACCATAGCGTAACTGTGGCAACAGATAAGTTTATCATGAGGCCAGAAGTAACCGTTAAAGTCAAAAGACCCTTTCTACTAACCGTTATTTGGATTGCCAATAATATGGCCGAACCGATCGCAAGCAATTCAGGGATCATAATCTCATCCACACATACATTACGTATATTTCAGTTTAAGTTTTATTTCAATAGAAAATGACGTACAACTGCGCATAGACATACATGGTTTTAGAAATGATGGTCGGAGCGGCGGGGAACCAGTTCGGGCATAGGGATATCAAAGGGGGCATGCTAGAACATTCCTTCAACGTAA
>CAYFIY010000071.1:0-2629 GCA_964343275.1 Hadarchaeota archaeon (SeqCode) | reverse complement strand
ATAATCAAATAACATTATCAATAAAATTTATCTTAATGTACGTATATGTCCAATGAGAGAGAAGGCTATTTAATACCTAAACGATTTTTGACTTTATTATTGATTTCCGGTGTGCCACCGCCCATCATAGTGACCCGCCAGAATTTATAAGCTCTTATGAGGTGTTGGCTCTCTTCAGGTGTAAGACGTGACATAAAATGTGCTTTTTCTTTATTATTGAGTCCGTTCAACGGATCTAACCGATCAAGCCCCTGTTGTAATGTTTTCGGTGTTCCACCAAGGCGAACATATTTAATAAAATAGTTTTTGGCAGCTTCAGTATCTTGATACCGCAATGCCAATTTCATATTATATAGTGCATCCCCCCTGGGACTGATCCAGTACCCTACCGATCCTTTGCCAACCTTTTTCATATATTTGGACTTCAAATCCTGTATTTCGCCATAAGACACCTGGAACGGATCAGTAGAATAGAAAAATAAATGCGGATATTTTTCGCTATAAGGCCTGGAAGGCTTACCGGTCAGAGCAATATATTCATTCTCAAGTCCTAACTGCCGTGCAATGTGAATACCTCTATCACGAATAACACGTGGCTCAAATGCTTCTGGGAAAAGCGTCTGTCGCATTAGAAGTTCAGCGGGAGTTTTGATAAACGGATTGGCGCCTTGCACGACCACATTGACTGGTGCTTTTGCCATCTCCTGTGCTATCTCTGCCAAACTCATCCGCCCTGCCAGGTATTCATTCATATACTCAGGTGCAGCGTCTAAGCCAAACCATTCAAGAAAATCGCCTAAAGCACCCATCCGAGTAAAGTTGATTATCTTACCGTCTTCATCCTGCCCAAGAATAATATGTGGTGTGTTACGCTGATTCGTTGAAAGCTGTTTTTCTAAATCAGGAAACATTGTTTCATTCCAAACCTTTAACATTGCTGTGAATGCACTGGCCTTGATAACAAACCTGCCCACTCTATAATATGTATATGGGGATGCAGTTTTTCTCAAAAGGGTTTTCCCTGCGGTAGTTGCCAGTTCACCATCATTGGCAGCATTTCTAACAAGCTGTAAATACCGCTTGAAATTCACTTCCTTCCACGACCAGAAAGGAATATATCGCTCTCTTATTGCCTGCCCTGTAACGCTCACCCTGTCGTAAGCGCCGAGCAGATCATTGGAAAGCATAAATGCTCTGTCACGAATGTCTTTCAGCGCCATTACTTCACTGGGAATGGAAGCACCAAAATTCTTGGGCCTGCCTTGTGAATCGGCTTTCATCTGTTCCAGATAATCCAGATAATTGGCATAACGCAATATGGATTCTCTGAAGTCAGTTGACATTCTGGCGTGACGCCAGTATCCTTTCCAAATCTTTTCAGGAACAGCTTTTGGCTTCTGAAGATAAGTATAGAGATTTTTTAGATTGCCTATCTCCTGTGCCTGGAGTGTTGATTCTATACCGCCACGTTTGGCCCACTCCTCAAATTCCAATGTTCGTTTCTGGTTATAGAAAGCATCGTGCAATTCCCTTACCGCCTGTTTGGTCTTACCAAAGCCCCTTGGGTTGCCAACAAAAGCAGCATCAGCATCACCTGTAAGGTTTCTGAAATTGTACTTGGCAAATCTTGTGGGAGAAATAAGCGCCCAAATCTTCCACCCTTTTAACATCTTCCTGTTGAACTTGGTGATGAAATTTTCTTCGCGGGGCTTCATTAGGTTGCTCAGAGTCTCAGCCACCTCTTCTCTAACAACAAACTCTTTTCGTTTCCCACCCACGGTAAGCGCACGGCGGATCTGGTCCTTCGGTACGTTGATCTCCTCAAGGTTCTTTTCAAACAACTCCCTGACAATTCTTTCAGGGATAGTCTCAGATAGATAGAACACATTTCCCTCTCTCGGTTGCCAGGTAGTGTATTCTTTTGGTACTACTCTTCTATCAATATCAGTGCGCCACCTCAGATAGTTTTCACCCAAAGTTTCCCTGACAAATGATTCACGTTCAGAAATTGCCTTAAAAACAGTATTGGCTGACACATTGCCCTCATTGGACAAACGACTGAGTTCTGCAAAATTTAATCGTCCATCTTCAGTTAAGATTTCATAGCCATCTTTCTCAAGTTTAGAAAGCCCTATTGCTATTTTTTGTCTAAATGGTGACGTTGGATCAAGCCTGTTTAATTCTTCGGTAATATATTTCAGCCTTTCTCGTATAGTTGCGTCTTTCTCTGGAAGGTTTTGTAACTCAATTTTTTCACCTCTCAAGTGTTCAATATCTCTGACAACATCTTTACCACCCACAAGATTTTCAAAATTCTTCTTTTTGGCCTTGGTTTTTAACTGTCTTACTATATTGTGATTGTCGTCCACATACTTAATGGTGCGGGCAATCTCCATATCCATAAACATCTGAGACATCACTTCGTATTCCGCTTCCACATAATCAGTATTTATGTCGAGTTCGCTTCCCTTTCTCTTTTTCAGAAAACCACGTCCGGCGGGTGTTTTAAGGCGTTGCCCTGTTCCCGCAACACTATTTTTTACTCTTGCATATTCAAGCACTTGGTGGCGGTAGTAATTCTCATTAGTAAAGCGTTCAGATACATCTTTTCCGGCCTGTTGCATCGCTT
>CAYFIY010000070.1:0-2649 GCA_964343275.1 Hadarchaeota archaeon (SeqCode) | reverse complement strand
CGTATTCTCGAGGACATAGGCAGCAGCCTCGACCATCGCATCATCCATTACTCCTTGACCTAGATCAGCGAGCAACAAGGGAGACACGTTTTGAAGCACGACTTTCTCACGCCACTTTTGAAATGATGAGAGAAAAAAGCATGTGCGCGAGGTAATTGCACCTAAACGGCCAAAACGGTGGAGCTTAGTGCTAAAACGATCTACAAAAGCAGCTAAAATGTCGTTGTAACTATACGGGAAAGTTTTTTTGACTTCTTCTTTCCACAACTTAGAAAATTCACCGAATGGTGGATTCATAATGTTATGATTCAGACGGAAATGGACTTTTCAGCAGTTTAAATAAGCTATAGATTGGACTCAACCGAAGGAGGAGTCCATGTCGAAGAAGCGGAAGCAATATAGTCCCCAGGAGAAAGTCTCGATTCTGCGTCGTCACTTTGTCGAGGGGGTGGCCGTGTCCGATCTGTGTGATGAGTATGGAATTCACCCGACGATGTTCTACAAGTGGCAGAAGGTGTTTTTTGAGCAGGGCCAAGCCGCTTTTCAGTCTCAGCAAAGTGCGGTGGAGCAGCAGCAGGCCCAGAAGATTGCCTCCCTGGAGGCCAAACTCACCCAGAAAAATGAAGTGTTGGCTGAGTTGATGGAAGAACACGTGTTGCTAAAAAAAAGTCTTGGGGAGATCTGAGTGAGCGCTGGGTTGAGGTGGAAATTCGTGACCAACTGGTTGATTTCGTTGCCCGTTGGCACAAGCAGACCGGATGGGGTATTGGCCGGTTTCTCACCGGGTTGGATCTGTCCAGGAGCACATACTATGACTGGAAAGCCCGGTATGGTCAACCCAATCGTCATAATGCGCCCCTGCCCAAGACGTTTTGGCTGTTAGCCTGGGAAAAGCAAGCCATCATCGAGTATTATCTGAAGCATCCAGGCGAAGGCTATCGTCGCTTGGCTTATATGATGCTGGATGAAGATGTGGTAGCCGTCTCGCCCAGCAGCGTGTATCGGGTGCTCAAAGGGGCCGATCTGCTCTCCAGGACGGCAAACGGTCCCTCAAAGAAGGGCAAAGGGTTTGACCAGCCTACACGCCCGCATCAGCATTGGCACGTGGATGTGTCGTATATCAATATCTGTGGGACGTTCTACTACTTGTGTTCCGTTTTGGATGGGTATAGTCGATCCATCGTCCATTTTGAGATCCGAGAGCAGATGACAGAAGCGGATGTGGAGATTATTATTCAAAGAGCCAGGGAAAAGTGCCCAGGGGTCAAGCCTCGCATCATATCCGACAATGGACCGCAGTTTATCGCTGTCGAGTTCAAGTCGTTTATCAGACTTTGCGGGATGACTCATGTGAGGACCTCGCCCTTTTATCCGCAATCCAATGGCAAAATTGAGCGGTGGCATCAGTCGGTCAAGCGAGAGTGCATCCGTCCCAGAACACCGACGAGTTTAGAGGAGGCTCGAAGGGTGGTTACCGAATTTGTCGAGCAGTACAACCACAACAGACTGCACGCGGCCATCGGGTATATCACTCCGGCAGATAAACTCCACGGCAGAGATCCGGTCATTTTTCAAGAGCGAAAACGCAAGTTGGCTCAGGCTCGATTTCTGCGAGCTCAAGCCACATTTGGGACCGTTAAACAGGTCGCCAATTTGTAGCTTATGTCAAACTGCGAAAATTCCATTTGACAGTGAACCAGTACACTGGTACCAGTTTATTTAGAATGTTGTGCATACCTATTTTCAAATGAACTTCAACTCGATTGGGCTTAACAATCGATGTTTCTTGTCTCCTAATAGAGAATGGCTTTGAGGTTCTTTTTTTAGTTCCTTCTACCATACCTTCTTTAATAGTATCCCATTCTTCTTTATTAATAACGAGATCGGATTCTTCAACAGTTTTGCCTCTTTCAGCAGTTTTTATTTTTACTTCGGCAAATCTTGACCCACCAATGAACGCCTTTCCATCTGCGATTTTCTCAAAACCGCCTTCTGGTAAGGGCCGTATGATAATAAGGTGGTCTTTAACTTTAATGGCTTTACCTGATCTGACTTGCACATAGATTTTCTGTGGAGTAATCTTGACCACCTTATTGAATTGAGACTCTTGGGTAAGTCCAATTCCAATGGTTGCGCTAATTATCAACAGCGTTAATCCAACAGTTCTCATTGTATATTCCCCTTCCCAGAAATTCTCTAGGAGGAATTAGCGCGGTAGGACTTGACTAGAGAGTAAAGGTAGCCCTCAACTAAGTCATTTTGTGAATAATGAAAAAATATTTGTAAATCAGTCCTGATGAGCCCTTTTATATCATCGGACTTGAGGTTGCCTATCTTTATGAATTTTATGAAGATAATGTGAAATAGTGCAGAAAAACAGACAGAAAAGGTTGAATCTTGACCAATTTTACATGTGGTTGTTATTTTGTAACTTACGGAGATATCATTAGAATAGTCTTGCTATCGACTCATATGTTGTCGATATCGATTAACAAAGGAGGGGTGAGTTAGCTCAGGCTGATGATCCCATCGTCCTCGAGGAATTAGTTGGTGTGGGTGATAAAAGATCGAACGCCAACACGTCGTGTGCCCCAGGGAATTTAGTTTAGGCTGTTGTATTATTGGAATCCATGGTGAGAAGTGTCAGTA
>CAYFIY010000069.1:0-2667 GCA_964343275.1 Hadarchaeota archaeon (SeqCode) | reverse complement strand
ATCCTACTGACGACATCATCGAATATTTCGTTATGGAGATCACAGAACAAGACAAATCATGGACAGGTCGAGGGTTCGTTGGAGAGTCTCTAACGGGCGGATATATCTTCGATGCAGGTATCCCTGAAGAATAAACTCCACGTTTTCCTTTTTTTATACTATTTTTTATTTGAGTTGTTTTTAAAATAGATCTCGAAACCTCTCTCACTATACGTGGGTAGTTCTGTCTTTCATGAATCCACGTTCTGCTAGATCTCGATATATTCTGTTTTCAGTTTCTTTATTTAACCTATAAGGGGAACTTGTTTCCCATTTTTTACGCGTTTTTGAGTGCGCAAATATTATCTCATCAGTTGGAAAGCTGTATGTGTTTTCGTGTAAGATCGCCTCAATGGGCCATCTTACTCTCTCGGCTGGGATTTCATCAGGATAACCAATACATAGTAGAAGAAAGGGAAGTACATTCTTTGGCACATTAAGTATTTCCGATATTCTAGGTATTGCAGTCCAGATTGACCCGACAAAACATGATGCTAACCCAAGAGCCTCTGCCGCTATTGTCATATTTTCTGCAGCTAAAGATGCATCAATTAACCCCAGAATGAATTTACTTACAGTCTCAAACTTTGCTTCTATTCCAAGTTTCTCGCTCAACTTTATATGGCGTGCATAATCTGTGCAGATGACAATCCATACCGGGGCTTCCATCATGAATTGTCGGGTTGATTGGTGGCTCACGGTAGCATCCATAATTTCCGTTCTTTTTTGTTGATCAGAAATCAGGATAAAACTATAAGCCTCGACTTTACATGCGGTCGGAGCTCTTTGCCCCGCCTTAACTATTTTTTTTATATGCTCTTTTGAAACTTTTTTGGATTTAAATTTTCTAATACTCTTTCGCTCTAAAATTTTTGTGAGGAGATGCTCAGGGTGACTTTCCATTTTGATCAGAAGGGTACTATTAAAAAATCCTATTTAAATTGAATAGTGGATTAACTTGGTTGATTTAGACGTTTGGTTCTTAGGCATTCCCTTTCTTGTTAATTCCGTTTCACACATTCACCAACATGTGGCCTAAGGACTGCTTAGCAACTAGTTCCCGCGCGCATAGTGATAAACAGTTATCAAGAAGACACAGACCTTCAAGTTGAGAGGGGTTAACCTCATCCAGGGTTACCCGTAGGTTTTTCGGGCTGGGACCTCACGGTCGTGCATCAACGAGGCTCAAGGAGTGAAACCACTAGAAAAAGTTGAGTCAACCTGAGGTTTTGTACGAGATGTTTGGTCAAAAGTTAAATCAGTTTTTAGGGTCTTCCCCTCCTTGAACTGACCGAGTGGGGGGAGATAGGGGCAGGTGATATATTACATACATGCCAACGTGTAATAATTAAGTGTAAGTTTATGAGACTAAGTTCCTTTTTATAACGTCGGGGTCGACTTGCCTATAAAAAATATACTAATTATAGAATATTTGTCTTCTGGTGCTTTGGTTCCAGATGGGCAGATACCAGGGAGTCTTTTAGCAGAAGGTTTCGCTATGCTTGCTTCTGTGTGCGCCGATTTTACTACATTATTAGCTCCTAAGGGTCGAAAGGCAGTTCACACTTTATTGGATCATCGATTGAAACCATACGGGTCTATTTTAGAGGGTCATGTCTATAAATACTTAAAACGGAAAACCCTTGAAGAGACCCTAGAAAAAATTATAGCGAAATATGATGCAACACTCATAATTGCTCCCGATGGTCCTCCGCTTTTAAATTTACTGGAAATTGCTGAAGATGCTGGTGTAATAATAGTTGGTCCTTCTACAGCGGAAATTGAAAAGGTTAGTCCAAAAAGTCTTCTTTATGAGCGATGTAATCAGCTAGATATCCTTTCTCCACCCGAATATAGAGTGCTAACTGACACAGAAAATTTTTCTACCTTTCGTAGAGAACTGGCTTTCTTACACAAGAAATGGCATTCTCCAATAGTTATAAAGCCAGATATGGGTTGTGGCGGACAAGGGTTGTCAATAGTATTAGAAAAGAACAAAAAAAATTTAAAAATAGCTTATGAAAAAGCTAAAGTTTATGATGAAGCAATAATTCTTCAAAAAATGGTCCGTGGATCTTCCATCAGTCTAAATCTAATTGGAACTACAGATTTGCCTAAGCTTTTATCTATTAATAAGCAGTTTCTGTGCCTATCATCTCCTGATGGAAATACAGAGTATATAGGGGGATTAACTCCAATTGAATACGAAAAAGTTCCAGCGATTATAGAGGATATTAGGAAGTTAACGGCGGATACTGGCTATAGAGGTTATTTCGGAATTGATCTGGTAGTGAATAACAAGGGTTATTCTATTGTCGATCTGAATCCTAGGATTACTACTAGCTACACGGGGCTACGGGGAGTTTCATTAGTTAATCCTGCACAAATAATGAGAGATGTTGCTTTAGGAAACTCGCCTCCTACTCCTCGAATTGAAGGAAGTGTTCGATTTGGAAAAGTTCCTTTTCATTCCTCAACTTTGGAGTTATCACTAGAAATTTTCGAAATGCCGGGATGCTTAAGCCCTCCATTTCATTTTACAGATAAACCTCATGCATTTTTTACAGCAACAGGTGACGATAGTGAGGAATCCGAAAAAAAATTCTCAAAATATATACAAGATACAAA
>CAYFIY010000068.1:0-2708 GCA_964343275.1 Hadarchaeota archaeon (SeqCode) | reverse complement strand
GGATAGGCGCGCCTGCTGGGGCTAGTGGCTCTAAGGTTTTCATAGCCTATTATTCTGATCGCCATGATGGATCGACGCGCGAAAAGCTTTTGGCATCGCCGCCGCTTGTCATAAAAATTGGGGATAAAAAAAAGCTGTTACCAGAAAAAGAAATAGGAAAAACGTGGCCTAGCTTAAGCTACGACATTAGATCTCGTTTTGCGCTTCCACTTTTTTTGGATGACTCGGACCCTAATGCCGCAATTTTAATCGCGCCTTTTTTATCGGGGTTTAAACCCAGCGAAGACGGCCGTAGACACACAGTTAAGTTGCTTGATCTTTGGCAACTTCTTCATGAGTCGAATGAGATACTTAACTTTAATAATAAGGTTCCCTGGCAGAAAATTAGCCATCATATTAGAAATACGCTTTCAACACTCAACGAAGTTCATCGAGCGGGCCGCGCTCAGTATAAAAAAGAATATATCGAATACAATTCATCATATGAATGGTACCTAAGAAATACGCTTGCGTTAGGAAGAAAACAAGCATCACGCAAACATATTCCACTTTTGTTGTTTGGGGATAATCCCAAAATTCAAGCCTTTGGCGAGGACTGGCCAAACCCCCGTAAAGTCATAGAGCATCTAATGGAAAACGGCCAAAAGATGCATGTGACGGTTGGGCCTGTACATGGGGATCTCCATCCGAAGAACATAGTGATTGATGATATGGACGGCATCAAAATTATTGATTTCGGTTGGGCCAAAGAGAAATTTCACATCATCATTGATTACTTGCTGTTAGATGTGAATTTGAGGGCAACTACGCTGCCTTCGCAAATTCCTGAAGCTGATATAATTGCCTTTGCGCGTTTTTTGCATCCTGACCATCCGATTAAAAATCTTTCCAAGACAATTAAGCGTCGAGCAGAAATTATAAAAAATATAATCTGGGGTGAGGTGAAAAATAATAAAATAGTTGATAATTGGGATGATGAATATCTCATCCCTCTGCTTTTAGTCTCCTACGGATTGCTCGTTCATTTGGACAACTCTAGGAATCAGCCTGGGTTGATCGCGCTTGTGCTTTCTGCGTCCGAACATGTTTCAAGTTACTTGGGATTAGATAAAAAAGATGACGGCAGCTAACTCTAAAACCCTTCAGGATATTGGAGAGATAAAACTTATTGATGAGATTATCATACCGCTAGCAAAACGCTATGAGGCCGATGCCCCTCTGGGGGACGACTGCTGTTACTTACCCGTTTCCGAGAACCTCCTTGCGGTCACAACTGATGTAGGTCCTCGGCCCCTTGTACAAAGCCTTCCTAGTTACAATAACGATTATGAATCTGCCGGTTGGCATGCAGCGGTTGCTACTGCAAGCGACATAGCTACTACGGGAGCGAGCCCCCTCTTTCTGACCAATTGCATAGATGCGCCTGCCGAACTACCGGTTAGTACGTTCATTGAGTTCTTAGAGGGATATTTCAGGGCTTGTGCGACTTTTGGCTTTCGTAATGCCGGAGGGGACGTTCGCCATGGCCCTGTGCTTTCCATTCGTGTCTGTGGTGGTGGTCTGCTTAAATATGGTCGCAGGATTGGCCGAGGGGGGGCAAAACCAGGGGACCATTTAATTCTTATTGGGGACGCAGGGAAATTTATGGCCACCTATTTACTCGCCCGCAACGGGGACAGTAGTGTCATTCCCTCGGGCAAGCTAACTGACGAAGCCGCTTCAACTCTTCGTTTCCCGGAGCCTTCCCTTCGTGAAATGCAAATTCTAGCAAAACATGACCTTATTGTCGCCGCTTCCGACTCCTCGGACGGGCTCCTTGGCGCGATCAACAACATCGCCCGAGGGTCGCAATGTGGTTTTGAGCTTAATCTACGTGAGAGCTTGATATCTCCAATTGTCCGTTCGGCTGCTGAAGCCGCTAACTATGATCCTTGGAATGTGTTTTTTTGCTGGGGGGATTGGTCTGTAGCCGCTGCCATAGAGGAAGAGCATTACAATGAGTTCCAAAGGATTTGCGCCGATGAGCAAATTGATTGGATTGACATTGGTCGAGCTATTGATCCTCCACAAAGACTTGTCGCCCGTCTGCCCGAAGGGCTTGTGGATATAAATATTGTTCAAAACGAGAATTTTATTACGCGCGGTTTTAACGCGGGAATAGAAGGGCACTTGGACTATATGCTTCTCACAAATCTATTTATCGGTAAAAACGAGTAAATGATGTCGACCAGCACTCCTCAAGACTTAATTTTAGCCGCTCATACACATGGGCTTCCAAATATGCTGGAAACTACGGGGTTTCACCCACTGAAGCACGAATCAATTTTAAGTGCACTTTGGGAAGCTGGTCTATGGATAGGGCCTCGAGATGCTTTGGAACAACTTGAGACATTCAAGCAGATTATACCATATATAATCGTGTGTGTAGGAAGCCGGTTTATTCTTTATAAACGCACGCAGTCTGGTGGCGAGGCAAGGCTCCATGAGCGTATGTCTATTGGCCTTGGTGGGCATATTGATTTTTCGGATATAATTAGAACCGGAGGCGACATCAATTTACCTGAAACTCTTGAAGCTGCGGCACATAGAGAGCTTGCGGAGGAACTAGGTGAGCTAGACTGTCTGTCACGATCATGGATAGGTGGCATTGTTGACAATGAAACTTCAGTTGGACGCGTCCACGTTGGAATTGTTGGTCTTTGGTCTAT
>CAYFIY010000067.1:0-2767 GCA_964343275.1 Hadarchaeota archaeon (SeqCode) | reverse complement strand
TGGCTCATTTATAATTAATCATTCACCATTCAAAAATTGGTGGGGAGATTTAAATCTTTGATTGTCTCTTTTTGGCCAAATCCCCTTCCAATTTACATGGCTTTGCAAAGCGTTGGTCATTCAACATTCAGCATTCTTTTAATCTCAGAAGGGAGGTGCTTATAATGGCAATCCAACGGGAATTAAGAGAAGAGATACAGGAAATATGGTCCCTCTTTAGGGAAGTTGCCAGAGGGCAAGAAGAAACTGGGAATAAGATAAAAAAGGTAGCTATTTATCAGGAAGAGACTAACAGACAAATACAAGAGACTGGTAAGCAGATAAAAGAGATGGGCGAAAGAGTAGACAAAGTTAGTCAGAATGTTGAGGAGGTCAGCAAAAATGTTGGTGACCTCACTGGTAAGTGGGGTAAGTTCGTAGAGGGATTGGTAGCGCCTGGTGCTGTGAGGATATTTAGAGAAAGAGCAATAGAGGTAAAGCAAACCTATACGAGAGCGGAATCTCAGAGAGATGGCGAGACTATGGAAATAGATGTTCTTGTCGTCAATGATGGATATGTAATCGCCATCAGCGTAAAGAGCACGCTCAAGGTAGAGGATGTTAATGAACATATTAATGACCTTGGTGGATTCTATAAATTCTTTCCTGACCACGCAGACAGGAAGTTAATTGGGGCAGTAGCGGGAATTGTAATTGAGGAGGAAGCAGATAAGTATGCTTATCGCAAGGGGCTATTTATTATCACTCAGGCAGGAGAGAACATTAAGATATTGAATGACGAGAAGTTCCGACCTAAGTTATGGTAGTGAACCTCGTCGTAGGGTGAGGTACTGCCCACCGGATTGGCGAGAGTTCCTGTTATACTAAATCATCCCAATTTAAACTTGACAAAAAAAATCTGCTATGATACTATTTCACCGATAAACATTTCAACCTTTGGGTAACGGAAGTTGCTACGTCCCAGATAACGTATGGAATGGAGGAGTTTAAAATGAGGTATGTTCTATTAACAATGGTTTTAGCCGGAATTGCACTGATGCCATTTG
Organism: Hadarchaeota archaeon (SeqCode); assembly: GCA_964343275.1. Lineage (GTDB taxonomy): Archaea > Hadarchaeota > Hadarchaeia > Hadarchaeales > Hadarchaeaceae > Hadarchaeum. The sequence goes on along the minus strand of CAYFIY010000067.1, from coordinate 1,721 downwards.
TCGTTCAGGCGGCCGGAGATAAACCCATAGTCTATTTGTCATTCGACAATATCAAAGGCGATAACGTCCCTGATTTATCCGGATTCGGCAATGACGGGACTTTGCAAAATAGTCCGAAGACTGTCAACGGTCAATTCGGAAAAGGGGTCGAATTTGAAAGCAGTCGCGTCCAGGTTAATGCTTCCGATTCACTGGGTTCGGAGCTTTTCAAAGAAGGCATGTTCACTTTAGTGTTATGGATTAATGCCAAGCGCGCTGGGAACACCTGGCAGCAAATTTTCCGGGCAGGCCCTGACCCAAATGACACCCTGTTCATCAATAACGACGGGCGTCTTTCATGGCGTGGATGGGTTGGTGGAGGATGGGCTGGAGGTATGTGTGAAACAGACCCGGGTGTGGTTGACGGAAACACATGGACTCACGCTGCCGTGGTTAGCGACAAAAAGAATTTTCGTGTCTACGTCAACGGAGAACTCTCAAAAGAATCTAACTTCCAGTCAACAAGAGGTAACAATCAAGAATATATGATAGGTGGGTATGCTGGCGGTGAATCCTACAGTGGCGCCGTCGATGATGTCGCAGTTTTTGATGTGCCTCTCAAGGAAGATTACATTAAGTTAATTATGGAGAAGGGAGTTAGTGCTGCCGCTGCTGTTGAATCAAGAGGTAAATTAGCGGCTCAGTGGGCAGTTTTGAAAAGTGTTTTTTGAGAACAAAATGTTTCTGAATATAAAGGAGGAAAACTATAATGAAAGCCTTAACAATTATGATGCTCGTGTGTTTCGTATTGATAGGAGCCACGGCTATAGCAGGCATCGAAGATGGTTTAATCTTGTATTACCCCTTCGATGATGGAAAGGGAACTAAAGTCAAAGATTTATCAGGCAATGGGAACGACGGTACAATTTTAGACGACGACAAAGTCGAATGGGTCGATGGTCAGAAAGACTTTGGGGGAGCTTTGAACTTCAGCGGCAAGGGGTTCGGAGATAAAGACAAAGGTGTCCGAACAGGACGAATTGAAGTTCAACATAATCTGGGTTCGCCCAAAGCCCTCTCCTTTTCGCTCTGGTTCTTTGCGACAAGGGATAACGATTGGAATTACTTTGGGGATTTCCGACCCACAGGTTCCTGGTTTGCAAGGGACAGCGGCAATACTATAAAACTTAACGGACAGGGCGGAGTTCCAGGTGGAGAATACCCGAGGGATGAATGGGTACACCTGGTAGTCCTTGCTGATTCCTCTTCGACAACGTATTATATCAATGGCAAGGAAGCCGGAAGCAAGGGTGGAGCGGCGGCGCTGAACATCAGTACAAGCTTGCACATCGGGTGTCGCTTTTCTAAAAATGAGGCGTTCCTGAGTATTATGGATGATTGGGCTATCTGGGACAGAATTATATCTGACAAAGAGATAGCGCAAGTAAATAAAGGTACTCTCATCGCACAAGCAGTTTCAGCCGCAGGCAAACTATCCACAACATGGGCTAACATTAAGAGTGCGCGATAGTGCTTTGTCAATTTTGGTTTGATAGGTAGAGCATGCTGCCCAGCTTGTTCGATTGAGTTGGCGTATAAACGGGCAAGGCTGCCCGCTCTACGAAAAATCAGTTAATTTGTAAATGAAATATAGAATGTTTCTGAAGTATAAGGAGAAAAACTGTGAAAACCTTAACAATTATAACGCTTGTGTGTTTCATGTTAATAGGAACCACAGCTAT
>CAYFIY010000066.1:0-2916 GCA_964343275.1 Hadarchaeota archaeon (SeqCode) | reverse complement strand
TGGAGGCCTTATAGCTGTCGACAAAGGAGAAATTATCGGGAAGGTCGAACTGCCGATAGCAGGCATAATATCGGGAGAACCCTACAAGATTGTTTCGGAGAATTTGGAGAAGTTCGAAAAAGTAATCAAAGAAAAACTCGGTTGCAAAGTACATCCTGCCCCTATTTTCCAGTTATCGGTTGTCCCGTTGCCAAATATTCCCTTTTTTGGATTGACCGACAAGGGGCTATTTAGCGTCCGTGATTTTGGGTTCGTGGACATTTTTGTGTAAAAACTTGAAGAAGTAATTAACTGTCTTACTTACGCTTTTATCAGACTGCCAACTTCCCTCTTTTCTCCAAATCGTCAGCTACTACTTTGAGACCAATTTTTTCCAACGAGGTTCTAGAGGGCGCACCAGTCTGTTTGTTCCAACCCCTGATTTCGTAGCATTCATCAATCATCCCATCTAGTTTTTGTTTATCCAAGAACTCGCCCTTTCCCGGCCCAGAAGGCTCGGGCTCGAAAAACCTCTTTGGAGGCGAATAATCCTTTCTGGTGATCCCTGCTCTAATGTTGTAAGCATTTTCAAGGTTATGTATGCGTTCCCCTATTTCTAACATCTTCGACGAATCGATACTCTTTCCCGTAACAGCCCAGTAGAGTCTTGAAAAGTCTTCTACAGATATTAACCTTGGAGATAGGTATTGAGTCGCGAAAACACATATACCTAAAGAATCAACGACAGCCTTATAGTTTTGAAAGAAGGTAACAAGCTTAGCCTTACCCTCGTAGCTTTTTCCATCGCCTGCAGATTTCAACCTGAAGAATTTTTCTCCGTCCTCGGGAGACATGCGCTGCTGTTCGTAAACGATTGCGCCCCTCATGTGCCCACCACCTATGGGGGATAAAATGGTCCCAAGAGCCCAACCCTTGGAAGCCCTTAATGTCTCATAAAGCTCTTGCCCCATAATGTTCATGGAGTAATTTTCAGAACCCTTGCCGACCACCCGTGAGGCCTTTTGGCTACCTTCGGCCAGCAAATTACCTATACCTTCTCTTAATGCTATTTTCTTAACGAGTTCCAACATAACTTTATAGTCTCCCCACTCCAGATTGAGACCATCCGTATCACTCTCGGTGAGAATGCCCCTCTGGTAGCACTCCATCGCCCAAGCAATTACTCCCGAGGTGTTATCAACATCTAGGCCATACTGGCTACAGAGAACCTGTGCTTTCACTATGGCGGGCAGATAATCGTTATCCAATCTACAGCCGAAGTCACGTAAAGTATTGCACTCAAATCCCTCACCTTTAGTTCCCTCGAGTTCACCCTCTGGAACTCTAAGGAAATGACTACATGGTATTGAACAACCAAAACAGGAAAGCGTCCTTATAACGTATTTTTCGATAATTTCTTTGGAGCTCGTCTTTTGAATTTTTTCAGAATTCCAAAACCCGTACTGAAAATTTCGTACAGGGTTATCGCTAATGTTGTTGGCGAATTCCGGAATATAAATCGTGCCCACTTTCCTAAATAAATCCAAACCTTTTAGAGTTACCATATTTTCCCGTAACTCGGTAGCTAGCTCGAAGAATTTATCCGGGTATGCAATGTTGACTGTTCTGGTGCCCCGGATGGCAATAGATTTCAGGTTTTTTGAACCCATCAAGGCTCCCAAACCGCATCTCGAAGCGGATCTACCACCATTGCTAATTATACATGCCGCTCTTACCAAGTTTTCACCAGCCTGACCTATGCTGGCTACTTGGATGCTCGAATCCCCAAGTTCCTCCCTTATTAAATCATCTGTTTCCCATGTTGTTTTCCCCCACAGATCTTTGCCATCTCGAATCTCTACGTCGTCGTCATTGATCCACAGATAACAGTGGTTCTGGGATTTACCCTGTATTATCACGTGATCATATCCAGCACATTTCATCTCAGGAGCAAAATGTCCTCCTGAATTTGCAGAACCCACGCCATTGGAAAAAATGTTCTTACCATCGACAGATAGCCTACATGCCGATAACAGTGGCACCCCGACCAACACACCAGCACCAAATATTATCTTGCCTTCCGGATTTAGGGGGCCGACATCTGGTCCGACCTCATTGTAAAGTATCCATTGATTAATGCCTCTACCTCCAAGAAAAGTAGTCGAATATTTTTCTATCGGTTCAATGTCAATTTTTTTTCGAGAAAGATCAACCCGGAGGATTTTACCGGCATGTCCATATGTCTCTTTCATATATCTGCCTCGGGTTTTAGGGCCTTTGTAGGGCAAAACTTGACGCAAAAGGGGAATTCTTCATTGATACAAAGGTCGCAAGATGAATACCCGTCATCATTTGTTTGATGAATTAAGATCGAAAATTCTCCTTCTCTTTCATTTCGGCCGACCTGAATACTGGAAACTCTTCGATTAAAAATTTTTTCGTGGTGATAAGCACATGCAAATTCACAATTTCTGCATCCAGTACATCTACTGGGCAGAGGGTTGATAGATTTGATTTTCATATTTCACGCCTCTTTATTTTGAAAAGTCTTTTATTTGAATTATTATATTTAAGTTTGTGGTTATATGATGAACTCTAGAGAAAGATATGAAGCTGCCATGAAAATAGAAGAGCCGGATAGAATCCCGATTTTAAATTTAGGAGCTTGGACCGCGAATCTGATCGACGTCAAAATACCTGAAATTGTGTCGAAGGGAGAGGTGTGGGCCAGAGCCCAAATGGCCTCTCTGGAAAAATTCGGATACGATTGCGTATTGGGAGAATCTGACTCAGCGCTTGAAACACAAGCGGTTGGAGCCAAAGCTAAAATCCCTGATTGGCATATCCCATCTTCAGAGCCTCTTGTACGGAGTTATGAAGACTTGGAAAAATTGGAGGTACCTGACCCCAAAAAAAAGCGGTAGGCTCTCAGCCTCG
>CAYFIY010000065.1:0-2996 GCA_964343275.1 Hadarchaeota archaeon (SeqCode) | reverse complement strand
ATAATCAAATAACATTATCAATAAAATTTATCTTAATGTACGTATATGTCCAATGGGGGGGATTAGGGATAGCGCTTTTTATATTGTTCTTTTACAAGTTGTCTGTGTGCGTTTCTGGTGGTATTCATTGCAAGATTTAAGGCATTCCGCCTGAATAGAATAGAGTTTTCAGGATTAAGTTGTTGCTTTGCGATATTTTGATAACCTGGAGTAGCTATGACTACATCGAGAACTTGCTTCAAGTCACTACCTAAACTAATTGCATATTCTCTATACAAATCATCAGGTAGTTCCACCTTCTTCCCGTCAATAGTCATAGTCTTACCAGGAAGACCGGGGTAAACACCTAGCCTTTCAAGTTCCAATTCTAAGTCATCAGCGGTCTGTTTGGACCATTTGTATGGTAGCCATTGTCTTAGTACACCACCTTCAATAACAATCTCTTTACCCCATACATCCATCTTTGCAGGTGCGTTACCAGACAGACCGGGGATCACCTGTGAAAACGCATCGAATAAAGTTTGTGCCTCCCTGAACTTTGCTTCACCTTCCATCATTACTTCTGCTGACCTGTTAAGTGATCGCCAGAAACTTGAATAAGGAACAAATCCAGCCACAGTCCTTGCAAGCGACCCTTTTCTTTTGCCAAACCTGTCTAATACATTGGTTACACCTTGAAGGTAGCTTGAGTCAATCAGGTTATTGAAAATCCCATCCGCAACATTTCCGAATATCTGTGTAGCTGCTTCCTCGTCATCTGCATTTATTATTTCATCATAAGCAATGGCTGATGACGCAATGACTGTATTAAACGGTTCAATCCTACGATATTGCACCCATTCATCACCCATTTTGATCGCCCAAGGTTTTTTCCCCTGTCGATAAAATGCTTCACGCTTAGTTTTCTCTGGCGGTGCTGCACCTGTGATTTCGTCTTGTTGTGCTTTGCTTATTATGTAGAAAGCCAGTACACTACCTTCAATCTGTTTTGCTAAGACTTCGGCTCCTGGGCGTCCCTTCCACATCAAACCACCAATACCGGGAGTCATTTCCATACCGCGCTTTGTTAGATTGGCAATGGTATTGACAAAGGGAACTATGATTTTACCCGCAGGAACAATCTCTCTTCCCTGTTGTACCCATCTACTGATTGCACCTGGATCACTCATAAACGTGGTGTATTTGGCAAATTCCATTGCTTCCTTGTGCATTCTTTCAGGTGGGTTTTTAACAAATTCTTTTTCATAATTCTTGAGTGCTTCACCTGTGAGTCCCTTGTTCTGGCCTGTCCGCCTTGCCAGTGCGCTTATTTGACCATCGTAAGCGATAGAGTTGGCCCATACGTCCATAGCCCTTAAAGCACGACTGGGAGCTGTTAAAAAAGGCGATAAAACTCTTGCAATCTTATATGGCGATCTCGCAAACGCGCCTTGTGCGCTACCCATTTCAATGGTCCATTTGGTTTCCATAGAGATCGGTGGTTCACCTGTTTTAATTGTCTCCCAGGCTCTTTCCCTGCCCAACCCAAAACCACGCCTATATCCAGCCATTAATGGTAATGTTTCATTCATATAGCGCTGTCTGGGTTTACCTGTCAGCTTTACAATCATTTTATCAAGACCACCCACCAACGCCCGATGCGGTATTTGAAACAGGCTCCAGGCAGTATTACTGGTAATATTGACCATATGTGTAGGAATGCCTGACAATATAGAATTGTACCAATACTCGTAGAAATAATCTTGTGCTTTAGGATCTCCAAGGTTTCTAAGAAATCGTTGGACTTCGGCAGGGTTGTCCATATTCAGATTCTTGAACTCTTCCAGTTCGCGCTCATTCATTTTGCGTCCAAGTTCAGAAAATGCTTTCGCCATTCTGCCTTCGGATACAGTTTTCTTATGAATGTTTAACGCTCTGCCTGCTTCAGAAGACGCATTCGATACAACCTTGAAAACATTCTCATAAAAGTTCATTGCTTCATTAAGCACATTTTCAGGAGCTTCGCGTTCAGCCAGTTCTTTCAATCTATGAAGTCCGTTTACGTTGATCTGTCGCACAGCATCTATTTCCGCTGCCGTTAAAGCATTACCTTCTTTTGCTTTCTTTAATACTGCCTGAATGCGGTTATAGTCAGCCAATATTTGCTTACTCAATTCTCCAGTCTCGTCCCACGTCTGTACCCGTTTCGGTTCCAACTCAGCCAGTTCAAGTTCCATCCGCTTCAGTGCTTCAGGTACATCTTGTTTTTCCAAGTTGATAGAACGGGCATATTTGGGAAGATCCGATTCGGCTGTTTCTACCTTGTCAATAGCACTTTGCAATTTCTCAACTGTCTCCTTTGTGACAGGAGTGGTTTTTACAGGTGCTTCTTGTTGTGAGTGCCCGACCTTTGCCTGTTTGTTTATATCAAATATATGTCTCGGTAAAACAGCATTCTGTCCCCTGTAATAATCATAAAATACTATACTGTCATATCCGTCTTTTCTTAATCTATCTGCTATTTTAGATTCCAGCTTGGCATAATTTGCCTCTGCTTTCGATCCAGTTAGACCTTTTTCTGATGCTTTTCTACCAAAAATCTGCTCGTAAGCAACAAGCGGTTCACGCCCCTCACCAATACCAGTAACATCAACCCATAGAGGATTTTTAGGGTTAATTATTTTTTCGTGGTATCCTTTACCACCCACTCCATACACAGGTTTCAGGGCTTGGGTTTTACCAGTACCTATGGCATAGCTACTTCTTTGTTCTTCACGATGTTTAACTTCGTACCAAGTTCCGCCCCTTGATTTATCGCTGAACTCACTACCACCCCTCATAACAGTAAGTTCTACACTACCATCTTCCTTGATTTTCGTTAATTTTGAATCGTAGCCTTCAAGTTCTGACAACATTGTTGGGCGTTTTTCTACTGCTGGTTTTTTTGTTGTTGGCTTCCCTGTTTTTTCATATCCCTCTACAATAGGTTCTACAACACCAGGCACTTCTGGCTCCAC
>CAYFIY010000064.1:0-3084 GCA_964343275.1 Hadarchaeota archaeon (SeqCode) | reverse complement strand
ACTGAAAACACAGGTTGTTTTCGAAGTCGACCTCTCAAACGTCCAGACACTTGTGTTAATAACTACCGCACCTCTACCACCAGCCTTAAGAATTTTTATAAAATGCTGAAGGAATAGAAACGCCGTCTCGCCCGTCTTAATAGGAAAGTTTTGCTGAACCTCCTTACGCTCCTTCCCGCCAAACGGGGGGTTCGCAAGAATCACATCATACCGATCCTTCTCCTGAATATCGTCTAAATTCTCTGATAAAGTATTTGTATGAATAATATTTGGAGCTTCAATCCCATGAAGGATTAAATTCATAATGGCTATTACGTAAGCCAAGCTCTTCTTCTCTTTACCATAAAAGGTAGCAGTCTCTAGCTGGCGCTTCTGATCCACAGTAAGCTTGCCATTCTTCATGTAGTCATAGGCTTCACACAAGAACCCAGCAGAACCAACAGCTCCATCATACACGCGCTCTCCAATCTTTGGATCAGCAACTTTGATCATCGCACGAATAAGAGGACGTGGCGTGTAATACTCACCACCATTACGCCCAGCATTCCCCATATTCTTAATCTTCGCTTCATAGAGATGAGATAGCTCATGCTTTTCCTCCTGAGACCTAAACTGTAAGGCGTCCATATGCTCAAGAGCATCACGCAGAGAGTAACCACTTTGAAACTTATTTTTAATCTCCCCAAAGATTTCACCAATCTTATACTCTATAGTATCTGGGCTACTCGCTCGCTCCTTGAATCCCTGAAGGTATAGGAACAGGTCCCTATTCACGAACTCAATCAGATCATCCCCGATCAATACAATATCATGATCAAAAGAACCGTCAGCTTTTTTAGGAGTAGCCCATACTGACCACCTGTGAGGTTGATCAATTACAAATTCATATGACTCCCCCTTCAACTCCGCTTCCATTGAACGGGTCTGCTCAAGGTCATCGAGATACTTTAAGAAAAGCATCCACGAGGACTGCTCTGTGTAATCCAACTCTGTAGTGCATCCCGCCTCCTGACGCAGGACATTGTCTAAATTATTAAATACTTGCTCGAACATAACTATTAACTCGCCTCAATATATTGATTCCAAATGCTTGCTATCCACATTTTTAGGATTTCTAGATATAACTGTAGTCAAAAAATCTTCAAGATTAATACCCTGAGCCAAAACTTTAATTGCTATTCAATGACTTACAGAATCAAGTTTTCAAAACGCCGAACTGTGAGAAAGCCCACATCTATATACTAGGAGACTTAAAAACAAAAACCCCACAAAGGGGGGGGGGGCTATCTAAAGATCACATCTTCTGATGACAGCCTGTTGGCATGAAAAACATAACTCTGTCTGTTGCAGGTTCTCTAATCACGCGTCATAGAGACAAGATTACTAAACAAATACAAGGTGATAGACGGTGATACTCCGAATCGTGGCGAAAAAGAAAATTCCTATCAGTAAACCCGACATTCTGAATATCGCTGGCCGGGTAGAGCTGGCCCAGCATTTGAGCGGTCATCTTATCGAGTTCGACTCCAACCCAATGAACCTTTCCGGCGAACTTGTCAGGAGTCAGACCGATTAAATTGCCGATGCCCGCTGAAGATTCGATAGCCGTCCCGCCATCCCAGCCCAGGCGTTCAACGATTTTCCACAGGCCGTCGATCCCGTCTCGACTTGTGAAATGAGCGTTCAAGGAACTTTCCTTTGCCGACTCCCATTCTTCCGGGGTTAAGCTCTCTTTAAGAGTGTCGTATGCGGCCTGGTATTGCTTCTTCCACTTCTCATAAGTTGCGAGATGGTCCTCGCGGTAAATGAGGTTGTAAGGTGTCCCCCCTCGTTTCTCGTGCTCGTAGAGTTGACCGGCTGTTCGGGTGTCAATCTTCGTGAGACCGAAAACTTGGAAGGTATCGCCCCAGCCTGAGAATTGCATTAGGACGCGCTTTTCGGCTGGCGTCGCCCGGCGCTTTGCGTTTTCGAGTTTTTTACTGAGCTCCCAGGCTTTTAAATTTGCCTGTATCCGACCTGAGCGCGTCGCCGGGACAAGTTTGTCTTCTGGTTGGATTCTGAGATTATCGGTCGGCTCTTGGTCTTTTCCGCGCCGGACTTCAGCGTTCCCTGTATCTTCCGAAACTCCTTCTCCCCTATCGGTAGCTGTCCCTCCGGTGGGTTTGCTCCCGGTGGTGCCAGCCTGTCCAGTGCGAGTTCCTCCGCGACTTGGTGGTCGGCCCCCGACTTCTGAGCCTGGTATTGCACCTTTAGTGCTTCCTGGACTCCCTGGCTTACCGCCTGGTACAGCGTCGCCGGGCTTAGCGCCAGTTGGCGGAGTTGGTCCGGCTGGTTGTCCCTCAGCCACATTAGTCGGCTTTCCAGCCACGGGCTTTCCTGAATCGGAACTCTCATCGTCTTTAACTTTCTCCAAGTTTGCCTTGGTGTCTAATATGAACCGCTTTAGGTAGGGTCGGATAGCGGATCCATGTTTCTTGAGCCAATACTGGAAGAATTGAGCCAGTGACTCGCCAGCTTTCTTGAAGTTCTCATACGAAGATTTGAAATGGGGGAGCGCCTTTGCATAGGTCTTCTCATCGAATATCGGCAATCCCATCGACGTTCCAGTTCCGCCGAACAGGTCTTGCAAGCCTTTAACCGCTTCCTCGACTCCGGTGATCCCTCGCGCTTTGAGTTCAGCCAGTGTCTTATCAATCTCGATGTCTTTGGCAAGGCGCATGCCTTGGCCGGCGGCTTAGCAAGGCGGTTGAAGGATGAATTCGGCCTGCAACCCGGGGATCGGGTGGGACTTTGGCTCAAGAATTGCCCGGAGTTTGTCTTTTCCCTCTTCGGCATTCTTTTGGCCGAGGGGGTGGTGGTGTCGATCAACAATTTCCTCACGCCGTTCCCTCGGCCATCGACGCCTCGCTGATCAGCACCTTGGCCTGCGAGTCACCGAGGATGTAGCCCACTAGTTGTTTCATTTGTCTTCAGTTTTTAATTCTTCACCCGTCTTACCGCCGTGTTTGCGGAGGAGGTCGGCTGTTTCGGTAATTTTCGATATTTGGAATCTATTTCACGGTAAATCAACAAACCAACTGGATA
>CAYFIY010000063.1:0-3097 GCA_964343275.1 Hadarchaeota archaeon (SeqCode) | reverse complement strand
CCATGGTAAAGACGATTTGAATGGTCGTTCGCATGTCGGAGACGCTATCCGGCATCAGCTGGGAATACTAGGATTTCCGCGGCAGATGGAATAAATGTGAGCCACACCCGCTGATACTTACTTCGGGCGCGATACCGCCATCATTGAAAGGAGGAAGAAAATCAAAAAACTGACAATCCAGAACCGCCGCTTGAACCATCAACATAAAGCCGCTTAACATCAAACAAAGATGAGCCAGATCCTCTGTTATGAAACAGGCTCAGGCGTCCCAAATGTTTTGATGACGGACACCATAGGCGCTGACGTCAGGCAGTCTGTGGAGACCCGAGCGTAGAGGACGACTTAATCTGAGGTAAATTTTCCATCCACCCGGCCGTCTACAAGAATTATCGCTTGTCCACCATCTCTTATCTGTACGCAGATCCTCGTATGATCATTAGGGAACCATCCGGTACATTTTCCGCGAGTACTAACTTCACCAAAATTATTTTCTAGAGTGTTATTTGAGATATGGCGAATAGTATTATTATCTCTAATTAGAACCACCATAATTAATCTTTCTTTATCATCCTTAATAAGGGATGCAGAAAGTTCACGTCCTCCAACTAAAACTACTCCAGATTCACTTTTATTTTTGATGTTTTCTCCCCATTTAATTCCAGAGAATCCAGGGAATCCCCTTTTCCACTCTTCCATAATACTGGGCGGCACTTGCTCATTTGCAAGCAAAATGAAACTACTTTGAAATGCATCATTATCTTCACCGGCACTTAAATATTTTCCACCACCGAGAAGGAAATAGGTCGAGAAAATAAATAATATTATTGCTTTGGATATGCTCATGATGGGGCCCCCAATTTATCTAATGTTGTTTATGCCATTTGTTAGAAACCATTGACCCTCCGTTTTCCTAATAATGTTAGGCAACATCATTAGTGGTGGATCAATTACATTGAGTTAGAAACTTTATGGGACTTTACAACATTTCACAAGATTCCTTATATCCAATGTTAAGTTGCTAACTAAAAATCCCGTAGACGCAACCTCAAAGATTTTACTTATTATTTTTTTCAACAATTGATATGATCCGTCTGTCAATTTTATCAATAAATCCATTCTGCCTAGCCTCATCAACTGTATCTTGGGCTTTTTTATTATTATTAATAACTAGGTATATTAAAGATAACCGATTATAAGCCTCGCCCACCATTGAAGAATTCAGCTTAATAACTTTTTTAAGCTCACGGATTGCGCCATCCCAATTAAGTCTATTTTCATTGGCGACATCACTCATAATGTATGCAGCTCCATAGTGAGCAAACTCATTATTTGGATCAAGTTTTACAGCTTTCATATAATGGGTTAAAGCTGCATAATTTTTATTCCTGTCTTGAAGTTCACTAGCATACATGAGGTGACCTTTTGCATTATTTGGATCACTATCAAGCGCTTCCTTTAGAAGTGCGAAATTCTCCTTTCTAATATCGGGGCCAGCAAAGGAAATTGCGACGATTAAAGCCTCTGCAGCGCGTTGTTCTTTCGGCGCAATGCTGAATCCATCCCTTGCTGTAGCAACTGCAAGGGGATATTTTTTCATCTTAAGATAAACCTTTGTAAGTGCAACATAAGACTCAGAAATTTTTGGATGAAATTTAATGGCTGTTTTATATTCTTTCATTGCTGCCATATAGTTCCCCCTATCTTGGAGAACGTGACCAAGATTTACATGTGCCTCTTCGCTTTTAGGATCAATTTCGATGGCAAGCTTATACTCTCTAATAGCTTGATCGACGTCTCCAAGCTCTTCGTAGGCTGCACCGAGAATGCTGTGTATCCTTCTAAGGGCCGGGTCAATATTTACAGCCTTTTTGTAGTGCTCGATTGCCTTATGTGGATACCCCGTCGAAGAATAAACCAAGCCTAGATTTGCGAGTGTCATCGGTTCATGGGGGGATAACCGCAGAGATTCTTCCAATGCTTTTCGGGCTGGCTTGTATTGTTCCAAAGTCCAATATGCACCACCTATGTTAGCAAGAGTGGTTGCAGATTTTGGTTTTATTTCCAAACTTGATTGGTAAAATTTGATGGCCTCCCTAGCCGAACTTTTCTGTTTTTCCAGACCATCCAAATACCCAATTCTCGCTGTTACTACCCCATAATTGTTAAGTGCCATATAATTGCGGTTGTCTTTTTCTAGGGATTTATTGAACAGTATCAATGCCTCTTTTAAGAGAGATTTCTTGCTAGCATAATTACGCGTAGCGGAGAGACCTAATTTCCTGACCCCATCTGCGTAAAATTGAAATGCTTCTTTAGTTGCTATCGCCCTTTTTCCTGGGACCTCATCGCCATCCATATTAAGTGTCTCTACAAGCTTCTTTGCTAGAATGCCGTCAAGATCAAGCATTCCGTCCTCGTTGGTTTTTCCCGAATAGAAAACCTGGTGGTGCCCATTTGCAAGCTGAAGAATTCGAACATCGACATCTATCCTATCATTGCTGCCACCCAGGGAACCATACATGACCCAGTCTGCTGAGATTAAACTACCAAGAGCGAGAGCTACGTCATGTTTAGCGCAGTCGTCTATTGACTTATCGAGTTTAATAAGATGTTCTGACAAATCTTCTGACTTGTACGTTACAATATTTTTTTCCCCCGAGAGCTTATCGTTCACCATCATCTCGACAACAGTTGGGCCGTATCCATCCCTATCCTCAATGCCGCTGGTGTTCACAAAAGGACAGATGGCGACACGGGTGAAATCCCGCCCAAAGGTCTCTGAGAATGTTCCCAAGGAGAAAACTACAATTAATGCAAAACAGCTTACCAACCTGATCATTTTTTCACCATGAACTCGCCAATTACAGCAGGCCGGGCAATTATTTATTACCCCGACGCTTTGTTTAACAGGTCTTCCACCTCTCTTAGCGTGGCACCTGATAGGGCTTCTTCGTTTCTCAAGAATTGAGTCAGCGTTTCTAAAGCCTGGATATTCCATCCCTTGCTAAGATACATCTTCACTGTCTCAATATAGATCTCGGGTACCGGTTTTGATAGCGGTGCAAACCAAAACATCAAAACCTTAAGGAGGTAACCC
>CAYFIY010000062.1:0-3135 GCA_964343275.1 Hadarchaeota archaeon (SeqCode) | reverse complement strand
ATCGGCGCTGGAGGAACGCGGCGTCCGGGTTTCCATTTTGGCCCATGCCAAATGGGTGGCATTTTGGCCCATGCCAAATGGTTGGCAATGGACGGCAAGGGCCGTTGCATGGACAACCTTCTCCGGGCTTACGCCGCGCCACTGGCGCGACGGTCCCTGCGAAGTCATCGAGCGCTTCTGGCGGACGATCAAATACGAGGAAGTCTATCTCCGGGTCTATGAGAGCCTGCCCGAGGCGCGGCGCTGCATCGACGCCTACATCGACTTCTACAACAGCCAGAGGCCGCACCAGTCCCTGGATTACAAAACGCCCGACGAGGTTTATTTCGAAGGCGGCCACCGGCCTGTGGATATGATGGATAAGCCTGACGGCTTACCCACATCCCCACAGGCGCAACAACAGCAATCAGGAGACAAAATTTATCTTAAACAGGCCGCATGATGGTCTAGACAACAGGGCGCACTTCAGCATTCGGCCAGTATAGTTTTTTTGCGATCAACTATGACAATGTCGCGGCCTTGTCGCCGGTAAAAATCATTTGCGTAGCTTTGCATAGATTTCTGTGAGTGAAAAAGAGACGTGGCAGTCTGTTTCGGCAAAAACTGATTAAAGAAGCAAAAAACTGTATAATTTTTTTATTAGCATCAATATTTAACGGGACTATCCCTTTAAAGCACGTAGAACATTAACCTTCACAGCCAGGAACGCTTCGAGACATCACCACAACTCAGATGGTTGATTTGTTTTTGACGGTGTGGTATAGAGCGACTTAGAACTGAAGCTGAGGTATTTATCATGCCAAACAACACCGCCGACCGGGCACTACTCACGCTTTCAGACGTGTGGCGCATGGAGGAAGAATCGCGCCGACTTAAGTCAGAACGTGACATCCTAGACGCCAAAATTCGTAACCTCGAAAACCGTCTTGCGGCAGCGAAGTATTTTATGGGCGATGAGGTAATAACTAGCACCGGCACACCCAGCGTTTCTGTTAGTACCCAGCCGAAATCAGAGGTTGACAATAGAGAGCCGCTACCTGATGCGATCCTGAGAACAATCCGTGAGGCTGGCCAACCACTGACTAACATTGAAATTCGCCGCACACTCGAACGTGAGCCTGTTCACGCCGAACGGTTCGAGAGTAGCCCAAACTATTTTTACACCGCGATGAGGAGGCTTCGGAATCGAGATTTCCTAATCAAGGTGGGCAACAAGTTTGATCTTTCGCCCGAAGAGAAAGGAAACGCCGCCTGATTCATCATCGAGCGGCGCTCCAAACACCGACGGAGTTGAGGCTCCGTCAAACGAGAGCCGAGGCTTACTCGGCTGAACACCCTGTATCCCGCAGGCCCGACCGGGGTGGGCAATCCCCGGAAAGGGAGGTTAAGAGGATGCCATGGTATCCTCTGCCGGGACGGGGGGCTTACTCCCCTTTCCCGGCGCTCTTATTATAAGAGCCAACCGGGGCGGGCGGCATTTGCCGCCCGTCCTTTTTTCTGATACCATCTACTGAGAATAGATGCAAGCCTAAAAGGTAGATTCAATGAACGATTCCAATAGCTTGTCGTTATCGAAAGCTATAAAAAATAGGCGATTACAAGACTTTATCGCTCAAGAAGAGGCTCGCGGTATCAAGCCAGCAAGCGAACAAGAGTTAATGGCCACCATAGGCGCAGCTATCAAACCACCCCAATTAGAAGATCAAACATCGCGTTTTCCATCTCGCGATGATTCGAGCGGAAAGTAAACTCCCCGAGATAACGGTCCATGTGCTTCCGCGAAATATGGATATGCGTACTCGTCACTGACTTTTTGAACAATCGCCAGAACGATTCGACGTGGTTCGTATGGTGGGTTACGCCATGACGATGATCATAATAAGCAAACTCCTTCGCGCCGTGTTTCACCGAACCATGTGTGTAGCCGTCCGCGTTCAGTAAACCATAGCTCATCAATTCGTCTGTCGAGACGACCGAACCTGGCCTCACATTCCGAAGCGTGGCACCGCGGAGTGTTTCCTTGCGAACATTCGGGACGATTTCGGTAGCTATTCGACCATCACGCTCTTTCATGCCAAACACGATGGTCTTGCCGGCAGCACCACGACCACGCTTGCCCGGTCGTCGACCGCCAACATAAGCCTCGTCAAGCTCGACGTGACCTTGAAGCATCGCAAACCCATCCGTATTGGACATGAGATCGCGGATTTGATGGCCCATGCGCCAAGCACATTTGTAGGTTACGCCAAGCTGGCGCTGCAATTCTTTGCCAGATACGCCGTGGCGTGTCGTCACGAACAGGAAGATCGCATAGAACCACAGTTGAAGCGACGTGCGACTATCCTGAAAGATTGTTCCAGCACATGGATACACATGATCCCCACAGTGAGAACAAGTGTACGCCTTGCGGTTGGCGAGGCGATGAAACGTAGACTCAACACCACAGGCCCGGCATGTGTGGCGTGTCCCATAACGGACTTCCATGACGTGGTGCAAACATGCGTCATTATCAGGGAACCGGTCAAAAAAGTCGCGGACTGTGAATTTGTCGGCCATCGTCTGTCTCCTTCAATAGAGACAAACTAGCAAATTCCTATACCTGCGTCAAGGGGATAATCCCGATATTTAATTCAGAGATATCTTCCGTGGCTAATATTACTAGCGCATTCTCGGTATTGCCTTTTGCAATAGGTGTCACTATAGCGGCTAAATTGCGTGCCGATTGGCGAGATATATTAATGACAAATGTACCTGTTCGTTCTAATTGCGCGGCGAAATTCCCACCACGATCCAACTCCTCGATAACATCTTTGCCAACTTCAGTACTGCCAGCCAATATCCGCTTTTCGTCGCCAATAACGAGAAGATGGAAATCGCCAATGAGTTCAAAAACTTCAACTGCTTTTTGCAAGGCAACGCTATTTTCGACAATGGCAGGGATATATCCGGGGAAGCTCAAGGTAATGAAGTTTGCAATATCGTAAGCCATTTTTTCGAATAATCCATACTGCCCCTTGGGATATTCCAAAAGCACTGCGCGCCCAGGACATTTTTCCTGGTGAGAATCGGCACTGTGACAATAGACCTGCTGCGAAAGTCCACATTTTGTAGGTTTCCGGTCTTACCGCCCCATTT
>CAYFIY010000061.1:0-3197 GCA_964343275.1 Hadarchaeota archaeon (SeqCode) | reverse complement strand
TCCAGTAGTCCATCCGAATACGGACAATTGGGTGGATACGGCACCCCTGGCGGATATGAACCGCGAAAAGATGTGGGCATCGCGCTATCGATTACTGATTTGAAGACTTCATATGCTTTATTGCATAAAGTGGCGCAGATCGTCCTTAATTGCGGAGGCATCCTCTTTGGAGGCCATTGGTCCATGATTGGGGGGTATACTGGACCACCGGAAGGTGCGGCGATAATGGCTGTAGCTTCCTATATATTACAAATTCCAGTTCACATGTGCACTCTCTCGTGTGGGGTGGTCCTTGATCTCAGATATAATGGCAATTGTGGTCGAGAAGGCGTGTGGGCGAATAGCGTAAGCCATCAGGCACAAAGTAGAAATACTGATTTGATAGTGTCAGGGGTAACTAGCCAAGTTTCGGGGCCGTGTACGCAAGAGATCTTATATGAAATGGCAGTTGGGTCGATTGACGATGCCGTGTCGGGATGTGCTTGGCAAGCGGGCAACAGATCTGCTGGGGGTAAGTACCTTGATCACACCTCACCATTGGAACAAAGATTCGCAGCCGAAGTTTTGAAATCTAGTGTTGGGATGAAACGAAGCCGAGCGAATCACATTATAAATTCAATAATTCCCAAGTATGAAGATAAGTTAAGGGACCCGCCCAAGGGCAAGAAGTTTCAAGATTGCTTTGATTCAAAGATTATGGAACCGATAAATGATTGGCAGGATATCTATGATCAAGTTTGGAAAGAACTTGAAGACTTGGGTCTACCAAAGTTACAATCGTGATGATTAGAAGCTGTCTAATAATTCCGATTGCAAAAGACAAAGATGAATTAGGACAAGTTATCTGGTAGTAAATGGGTGTTTGATTGAATCAGTTTATAAAGATTTTAGATATGCGTATTTCCTCTAACGAACTTGGAGAATTATGAATAATAAGTTATCATCCCTTCTCGCCTTTTACGTATGGGGTGCCCAACGCCGCGGGCGCGTATGCCCTTCTAGATACTATGACCAAGGCAATCAAGGTGAGAAGATAGGGGGTCATTAAAATTAATTGCTTGGGTATCGGGAAACCCATAGCCTGAAGTCTGAGTTGGAAAGCATCCAAGAAACCGAAAAGCATTGCCCCCACCAAAACCCAGGAAGGTCTCCAGCGTGCAAATATAACTACTGCGATAGCGATCCAACCTCTGCCCGCAGTCATTCCACTAAAAAACGAATTAAAATTCACGGAGGTCAAACACACTCCAGCTACTCCTGCCATGAGCCCGCCAAAAACAGTGGTGAAATAACGCGTGCGCTGTACCTTTACGCCTGCTGTATCCGCAGCCAAAGGATTTTCTCCCACGGATCTAATGGATAACCCTCTTGTGGTGCGATAAATTAATATGGAGGAGATAATGGTGAAAATAATGGCAAAATATGTAAGGAGGTGTTGGTTGAATAAGGCCTGTCCAATAATTGGAATTTCACTTAGGATAGGTATAGCAGTCGTTTCCCAAGTCTGGACAAGCACGATTGTGCGCCCAAAAAAGCTTATGTATAGGTAAGTTGACAAGGCTAATCCTAATATTGTAAGTGCCAGTCCGCTTACGATTTGGTTAACTTTAAGTGATATCGACATGAAGGCGTGAATTGCAGCTATTAGCATCCCTGTGCCCATTCCAGCCAAAAGTCCCACCCAATAATCACCGGTAAAATAAATTGCTGAAAAGGAGATAAATGCTGACATTATCATCATACCTTCTACCCCAATGTTTAGAACACCGCTGCGCTCGGCAATGTTTTCCCCATGGGCGGCCAATAAGATAGGAGTGGCAATGCGTACAGTAGCAGCGATGAGCCCCGTAATAAAAATTTCCTCCACCATTAGCTAAACCTCAATTTGATTTTGTATTGTGACAAAGCTTCAGCACAAATAACACCAATGAAGATTAGGGCATGGGTAACCAATGAAAGTGCCGACGGTATTCCAGTAGCTGTTTGCATCTCGAATCCTCCGACCATTAAAACGCCAAACAAAAATGCCACTACAGCCACCCATTTTGGATCGTTCTTCCCTATTAACGCGACTAAAATAGCCGTATATCCGTACCCAGGGGATATGTCATCACGTAGACGGTAGAAAACACCAGATACTTCCACCATGCCAGCGAGGCCTGCAAGCCCCCCGCTGAGAATCACGACCATTAGCATAACCTTGCGTAAATCCATCCCTGCGTACCGAGCTGCTTTTAGACTCCCACCAACTGATTTAATCTGATACCCTAAATTGGTCCTATTCAAAATCACGGAAACTACGGGAAGGACTAAAATGAAAAAGAGAATTCCGGAATGCAATCGAGTTCCATCTACCAATGTTGGAATCCTAGCTGACGGGGGAAGGAACTCTGATTGGGGCATGACACTTATGGGATCCATCCAAGGTCCGTATAATAAGTAAGCTAAAAAGTAAATCATGATAAAATTTAACATTAGCGTTGCAATTATTTCATTAATCCCAAATTTAATTTTTAATATTCCGGCGATTGTTGCCCATACGGCGCCGCCCAAAAAACCAAAGATAATAAGTAACATAATGAATAACGGGGCGGGTAATCCTATTCCCTTGAGAACGAGCACAGCTGCGGTAACAAACAACGCTCCAGCATAAAACTGTCCTTCTCCGCCAATGTTCCAGAATCTAGATTTATAACTTATGCTCAACCCCAATGCGATAAACAAAAGTGGTGTCGTGGTTACAAAAATTTCGGTAATGGCGTGTTGGTTCCTAAAAGGAGAAAAGAAAAGTTCTTGATAAGCAACCAAGGGGTTAGCTCCAGATATGATAATAAAAACTGCGGTAATCGAAAACATAAGCAATAACGTCAAAGCTAGCCACGATAACTTTATTTTTATGCTGGGTGGGACGCCCCTCCGCTCTAACTTAAAAAATCTCATTTTTTGCCCCAAATCAATACTAACGCAGTATATAAAAAGCTTGAATGTATTTAGATCGTAGTGGTAATTATTTAGCAAGGATAAAAAAATAGTCAACAGGAAATCTTAGGCTTAACTTAAATCTCGCGATAGAAAAACTTAAATTAATACTAAAGAATAACTAAATGTTAGTATTGGAACAGGATTTGTATAAATGATCCCATTCATGGATATCTTGGACAGGGCACACTCTGGTCCAATTTGTGAGGCTAAGGATT
>CAYFIY010000060.1:0-3353 GCA_964343275.1 Hadarchaeota archaeon (SeqCode) | reverse complement strand
AAGCTATACGCCATGCAGGAAAGGGCCGACAAGACAGCGGCAGAGGGCCGTGAATGGGATAAGGAGCAAAGAGAGCAACAGCTAAAAGATGCTATCACCCTCTATGACAAGAAGGTTGCGGACGATAGGATAGATACTGCCGAGGCGCAAACTTTTACACGGGATCAAAATTTACTCGAAAGAAAAGATAATATTATCATAACGATTGCTGAGGTGGGTGCCACTGATCCCGGTTTGGCTTTTAGGATGGCTGAACGCTATTCTGTCAATGCAGAGTTTTCCCCGTTTGCTGAAGAGTTTCGGACAGAGATGGAGAACTGGAAGGCTAGAAGTGACAAAAAGGATAGTCGAACCAAGTTGATTACATCTATTAGAAGTAATCTATCTCCTGAGAACCTTATAAAGTATTCTGATGAACAATTTCAGAAAGCCCTTGCAAGCAAAGATAAGACTGGAAGATATATTCTTTCTGCTGACGACCAATTAGACCTTCAAAAAATTCGTGATAACAATATGGATACGCTATATAATAGAGCTGATGACCCTTATACGGCCTATGAAAAAAATACAAGAGCTTTTGTTGATGATCTATGGAAAGTATCACAAATACGTATTGCAGGAGACGTTGCTCCTGAGATTAAGGAGTACATTCCCACAGTAATGGAATCCATACAGACCCGACACGAGTATATTCTGCAAAGTGGCGGTATGTTGCCCACCTTTACAGATACAACTCCGTTACAGTTGGCAAATCGACAACATAGAGCCGATGAGATTCGAGAAAAATTCTCAAAAAACGAGGGTTGGGATCAAATGAGTGATGGCGACCAAGGGACAGCTATTCGTGAGGAAATGTACAAAGAAGCGTCAGGGCTTTCCATTACTGATCCGGCCGAGAGGGCAGAGCATCAGAAACGATACGCCTCAATGTGGGGTAGTACGCTAAGTAATATTCAAAATACCTATGATCGCCTTTCCAAACAAGCCCCACCACCTTTCACACCAAGCGCACCAGCCAAGGGGATTGCCGGCACTGTACCCGCTCCCAAGAAACTCCCCACTCAGCTATTCGCTGGGAAAGGGGATGTCGTTTTTAGAAATAAGGTTTGGAATGTGGTGGGTATGGAAGGAGATAAAATAAAGCTTGTAGACAGATCAGACCCCAACAATATACAACTTGTTTCCAAGTCTGAGCTTCAAAGGGAAGGATTAACCAAGGAAGGTGGATTACCCTTCAATCCCCAAATGTAAAAGTCAATGCCTCAACAAACCCCAGTTCAACCTTTTGACCACGATCTTTTTGAGCACGGTTGGCTCAAATTTGACCCACAGGATGATCCTCCAGCATCTATAGACCCTTTTCCTGATACTTGGGTTGATACTAGTCGTTTTGACAATGACATGTTTGATCGTGGCTGGGAACGTGAAGAGCAAAAACAAAGATATGATCTTCCTGAAGAAGAAGAGCCAAAAAGCTATTGGGAAAAAGGACTTGAGCATTTTGCCTTTGACCGGAATATAGACAGGTCTGTCTACTATACTCTTTTACAAAATGATCCAGAGGCAGTCAAGAGGATTGATAAGTCTCTGGGGAAGAAAACAAAAACTGGTAACATGTTAAGACAGACTCTTGCAAGGACAGCTTCTTCCGTCCCTGTAGTTGGGCCCAATTTTGCAGAAAAGGCATTGAATTTATCAGAAGTAGATTTTAATGCACTAGAACTGGAAAGAATTAAAGACCCCCTATCACCATACTATGATGCGGCAATTAGAGGTGTAGATATTGGCCACGGTCAACAGATAGGACTTCGAGATGTATCAGACCTCATGTTAACACTTGCCAGATTTAAAGGAATTGGAGCCGGTACTAGGTTTATTGCCCAGAAGCTACCATTTGGAAGGAATGGGAAGTTCATGCGCCTAATGACCGCAACAGAATGGAAGAAACGGACGGCGGCAAGGGCACTTAAGGCGGCGGTTGACTTTAATATAGATGCCTATTCCACTCTTTATCCAGAACTTACCAAGGAAGGTGTGCCACTGGAAGACAAGATCAATGCCATGGTTCAAACTTTCCCCAAGGCTACAATTAGTGGTACCCTTTTTGGTGTGCTAGGTGGCGCACGGGGTGTGATGAAGCAATATGGTGGTATTTTTACAGCCGGCTATGCATCCGCATTGGTGCAGGGTACTGGACATAAGGAAGCCTTTAAGAGTGGAACCTTACTTACAGCTATGCACGGAGCGAATGTGTTGGGAGCAAAAGGAGGTGCAAAGGCTTTCCAGAGGTGGGGCAAAGAACAAAACATTTCTGAAGCTGATCTAAAACAGTACACCGATATGATTGTTGAAAAGAAGTACGATCAAACACAGCCTGTTTGGAGAACTGGGAAACCTGAGCAAATGGGTATAGCCCCTCGTGGAGATGGGTATGGCAGTGTACAGATGGTTAAGGGCCCCAAGGGTAAAGGGGCAAAGCGTGTTGTTGTTGTCCGTGACCTAGAAACAGATGATAATGTCAAAATAAACGCCGGCCAATTTTATAAAGAATTTGAAGTAAGGCGCAATCCCAGTGAATCGGGAAAGATTCGCAAAGACAAACTAGGAAGAATCCACTCAAAAATGAACGAGCTTGAGATCACCAACACAGAAGAGGAGCAGGCGTTCAAAAGGAAGACTCTTGGGGAAATAGAAGAACCGATTGAGGAAAGAAAAGAAGGAGAACTTCCCTATTATTTATATCTCAAACGGTCTACAGTGAAAGGCCTAAAAGATGTGGGTGAGAAATATGGTATTGATCCATCAGAGTTTAAGGATATGGAGAGGGCTGATATGATAGAACATATCAATGAGCGCATTCCACGTCAGCCGGGGAAAAGATTGTCTTGGGCGGATGCATCAGATGAACAACTCTACAAGGCTGATATTGAACTCAGAAAGAGGGCCACCCACAAGAGAGTAAAAGAAGATTTGGAAGAGGGTGTGTATTCACCCGACATGGAAGGTTCTGGTATGCTAGGCCGAACCGATGATCCCCGTATAATATATTCAGTGCAGAACATAGTACAGACCAAACTCGCTCATGACAACATTGCGGCCTTTGAAGGCAACACACACAGAGCAAAATTTGAAACATTAATAAAGAAAAATAAGATTTCATCAAACCGATATGCAACCATTATGAATGCCCGATTTTCTAAGAAAGATTATGATTCTTTATCTTCCAAAGAGTTGGAGCTATTAGATAAATGGGAAGATCACTGGGAAGTAGGTCTTGAGTTTGGTCGGCAGGCTGGTATTATAGACAATGCCGTAGATAATTACTGGCCCGGAGGGTTCGAGGGGAAACCTAA
>CAYFIY010000059.1:0-3526 GCA_964343275.1 Hadarchaeota archaeon (SeqCode) | reverse complement strand
TTCCTTGACGGTGATTTGTTGCCTGGTTGGGTTTAGCCTTTTCATCGTTTCATCTCCTTTTCGTCAATCAGTTCCGCTCCCTTCAGCGCCGCTATCAGAAAATCGAAATCAACCACGGCAAGTCTTTTTTTGCTCCCCGGCTTTCTGAGCGTGAGAACTGGGACCTTATCCGCCTTCGATGCGAAGTCTCTTAGTTCATCAAACCACTTCTCCACCTCCCACCGTCTGCGCAGTTTCACGTCCACGCAGAATAACGGATGTTCCACGTCGCTCTTTTCGCCCGTTCCCTTCATCAGCGCCCGCTTCGTATTGAACGCCTTAGCTACTTTCCTTTCCTCTGCTTTCCAGGGTTTGTCTGGCATTTATGTCACCTCCCCGCTTGGCTCGAAAACAAGCATATCATTTGCTTCGAGTGGAGGGGGATTTCCCTCTGATGACAAAATCAATATCGTGTCTCGACGGGGGATTATTTCAACTCCGACTATCAACCATTTGCCAAGAAACACACCGTTTCGGAACTGATTAACGAATAACTCTTCCTTTGCATTCCAAGTTCCCCCGCTCCATGCGCCAGATACAGCAACCTGGTTATCACCCAAAGGAAATTTTATGACATCTTTTACCAACCCACCGTCAAGCTTTTTCATTGTCTCCCTTCTTTCTTTGGGGCTTACTTAACTGCCTATCACCTTCGCTATCGAATGCTTATTTGGATTTCAACCCTATCCGCAAGAAGCTCTTTAGCTTTATCCACAAGATTGTCCTTAAATTCTCGTTGAACGGTATGAACATCATCGCGCAACTCACCTGTTATTTCCTCATTGATTTTATGCCAATTCTCAGGCGGTAAGTCCTTCAGCTTCTCCATAATCTGGTTAAATATCGTTTGGGCTAAATCATCTGTAAGTTCCTTTAACTCCTTTTCGGTAGCCTCCGCTTCATCGCCTAACTTGACCGCCTTGTCTAAAAAACTAAGGATTTCATCATCACACTTCTCTGAGACAAATTCACCAACAGCCTCATATAACGCCGCCTTTCGTATTGTTTCCAAATCATCTATCTCAAAGGTTTCAACATCACCATCATTTTTTGGTTTTAGCTTCTTAATGCCCATCTCCTGGAATTTAGTCTCAAGATATTTACTCAGCTCAATAGGAGTGAATACATTGATTTCTACCCGTTGCCCTTCGTTCAAGAATTCAAAGACTTCATCGGAAATTTCCCCTTCCGCATGCCTGTTGTTTAGCTCTGTGAGTGATTTTCGGTCATATTCGATTGGCTCAACTGGCAGTGCGTAGTCAACTATGTCCTGATAGGTAAGCCCCAGGCACTTGCAATCAAACATATCCACTGCCGATAGCTCATCAGGCTTCTTAGCGTTTTTGGCGATTCCCAATCCCTTTATATCAAAATCCGTCAGCACGTACAGCTTAATCTCAGAGTTTGCTGCCTGAATTTTCTCCACAAGTCCGCGGAGTGCATTTGTAGCAAAACCCTCAGAGTTTATTAATCCGATGTCGTATTTTTTGGTCAATTCAAATTCCTCATGTAGCAATTCGTAAAATCCAGATTTTTCAACAAACAACAAACTACCATACTGCTTTAGGTTTGGAGAATAGTTTTGAACCGATGCTGTTCCCAAATTAACGCGTTTACCCGAATGTGGCTCTACGAAAAAGCCCCTATCCTTTTTGTAAATGATACGTTCGCCTAACACTTCAACTTCATAGTTATCCACATACGTTTCAAAGGTATCAAAATTTAATTTTAATCTTTCTGGATTATCAAAAGTGCTTTTATAAGTGTAGCGATACCCTAAGCGTTTTATTTCGTTCATGAATAGGTCCCTGAACGGGTAATAAAACTGACGCTGGGTAAGCGTATACCGCCCCGCTTCCGTCGCGTTGTTGTACACCTTCATGAAATTATCAAAGACAAATTGTTTGATAAATCCCTTTGGCGCTTTACCTTCTAATTCCCAATCATCGTCATCATCGTTGTTTCTCTCATTTAGTTTGTTCAAAACGGGTATAATATCAGCTTGAAACTTACGAATAGTCTTACCCAGCACCTCATTGATGGTCTCGACAAAAGGGTCTGTATCAAAGAGTTGTTTGCCTTTGTCTTTAAAATCAATAGTCGGACACGTTAAATTACAAATCGCCTTGAATCTATAATCAAAATCATAGAAAGCACTATTGATGCTACTATACGTTTCCCCTTTTCCGCCCCGTCTTTTGATAAACAAATTAACAGAAGGCACAGAATATACGAAACTCTGGTTGATGCCAAAGGTCAAGCAAAACTGATGTTCCCGTGAATGCCAGCCAAACGTCTCCTTTTGCCACGAGATTGGTATGGCTATTAACTCAAAATAGTGTGGAACGACTTTTCCGTTGTACTCAGAGATAGCACCTTTTGAATAATAAACAATCAAGTCATCAATCGACTGGATTCTTGCATCTACCTTGTGAGCATGCTCTACAATATTTTCAACATCCTCATACCCACCCGACAATTTAAGACTTTCAAGAAGTGAATACTTCATACCCTCCTTGCCGATGCTGCCAAGCGATTTCGGTAAGCCTCTTTCGTTAAAACGCTCAGTATGCTCGCACATTATCTCATATAACCGTCGCGCTACTCCCTCATTCAAATGAGTTCCATTAAAAAAGTCTGATATTGTGTCAATTGTCACCCCGCCGTAGGAGATGAACCCGCTGGCGGGTTCATCATGGTTTAATTCGTCGATAACTTCCTTAGCCTTCTGGTATGATGAAAAACCATAGAATTCCGAAACGAATTGCAATAACTTTAATTCAGGAAGAACACGAACATCTGCTTTGACGCGGTTGCAAAATTCCTCTTTGGTAAACCAAATCACCTTGCCTGTGGTGTTCTTCTGCCCAAGTTTTAGCCTATTCCCATTAAGTTCGGGCTTGCCAGCAAAGACATAATTATCACCAGGGCTGGCAACTACAAAACGAAAAGTGGCGTGGGGATTAAGCTCTACGAATTTGAAGTAGGTTTGTTTAATGTCCTGCAAGCCCCCAACATCAGAAAAAACGTCATGTAAATCTAACCTAATTTCCAATCCTGAAAATGGCGTTTCCACTTGCTGCCTGGAAAGCTTTATCTCTGGACATCCTGCCAAATCGTTTTCTGCAACAAAGATGGTATAGCAATCAGAATTAGAAATCACAACCAAAGGGCAGTGAAATAAAGTTTGAATACCTAAAACCGTCATCAAAGCGTTGCCCTGCGCACCTCTGGTTGGGAGTTTATAATGACGTTTGGTTCCGCCAAAGTTTTCAATGTCTTTAAATATCTTATGAATAGTCTCTTCTGGAATACCCGGTCCATTGTCACGAATTCTTAATGCTGTAACATGGCTATCATCAATGTCATTCCCCCAATCAACTTCAGCAACAATCTCAATAGATGGATACTCCACCGCTTCAAGAGAATTGTCAATGATTTCTTTGACCATGTATTGCAGGAAGCTCGACACTTCCTGCCCGGTGAG
>CAYFIY010000058.1:0-3537 GCA_964343275.1 Hadarchaeota archaeon (SeqCode) | reverse complement strand
CCCGCTGTTCCTGCTCCTCGAGATCGAGGGCAAAACAGGGTACTAGCAAGAGACAGTTTCCGAGGGACATTAATTCCCTCACTTTTTCTACTTAATTTGGTTCCATTTATTTTTTGTACCAAAGCAATTGTGTTTTTAATGATCTATCCAAAAGAAAATTCGAATTTCGTTTTTTAAATGAAATAATAGTTATATAGGACAAATCTAATCTTTTGGAAATATGACAAAGTACCTTTTAGCAGATATGACTTCTGCCGAAGCTGCAAAGATAGTGAAAGAAAGGAAGATCGTTGTTGTGCCGGTGGGGGCGATACATAAGCATGGCGATGGTCCACTTGGAACAGATATGTTCTCCTGTACAGAGCTCGCTAGAAGGCTTGGCGAGGCAATTCCAGATAAAGTGATAGTTGTCCCGACACTCCCCTACGGAGTATCAGGCAGCGCTAATCTACCTGGGACTATAAAAACTTCACAAGAACCTGTAAGGCAAATAATCAAGGAGATCTCGATGTCATTCGTCAAATTCGGTATCAAACACTTCTTATTTCTAACCGGCCACGGGGGGAATGATGGTGCATACCTGAGCGTAGCAAGAGAGCTCAATAAATTGGGAGTGTTATGTGCCTACGTCAGGTGGTGGGATCTTATGATCCAGCTGGAGGGGGACAAGAATCCAAACTTCAGAAATGTCAACCTCTTGGAACAAAGCGTTGACGCTGCATGCGGTAAAAATGACCCCTCGGTCTTAAGAGACGGCGAAGGTAGAACAGGGGCTTTCCAGCAACGGCTCCGAAAAGACGTGCTTAACGATAAGTTCAGTTCACCCGTGAAAATGGATGGAACCCTTATTTGTGCGGGCTCTGATCCCAAACTCACGAGTGTCCCCCATGGAGTGGTATACAATAAGGGGACAATTCAGATGCCGCTCCCTAGAGCAAAGGTGGATATAGATGATCCTGAACCAGGCGAATGGGTAAGCATCTCCGACAAAGTTAGTGCAAAACAAGGCGATTACATACTGAACACTTGCAGAGACTGGCTTGTTGAGTTCTTGGCAGACTTTGAAACCCTGGAGATCCCGGAAAAATACCTATAAAAAACAAAAACCAGTAACCCTTTTTTTCTTTTTTCCGTTTTTTTCTTTGAACGCCATTATTTGTAGCTATATGTTGAGGGAGATATCATATTTTCACTTTCTGAAAACACTTAATACTAATCAACAATACTCTGAAGATTACTATGGGAAAAAGATGGGTATCAAAAAACCTGAAAAAAATGGAGCCCGACCCGTTTGGTGAATTAAGAGAAAAGATCCGCCACATGTCTAACGTAATCAATCTTAGTAGCGGAGATCCAGACTTCCCGACCCCGTCCCATATCGTTGAAGCGGCGTATAGGGCTCTCCAAGATGGATATACACACTACACGCTCACCAGTGGTCTTCCCGAGCTCAAGGAGGAGATCGCTCAATACCAAAGGAAATTCAATATGAATCTGGATCCAGAAGGAGAGATATTGGTTACACCGGGAAGTCAACAAGCCTTGTTCCTGACACTGACCAGCATACTAAATAATGCAGATGAAGTTTTGATACCCGACCCGAGCTACACGGTTTATTCTCCAATCATTAAATATCTCGGAGCAAAGCCGATCATCTTTCCCTTGAACAAGGAAAATAACTTCCATATCGATCTAACAGCCCTGGAAAAGAAAATTTCTCCCAAAACCAAGGCGCTAATAATTTGTTCTCCAAATAATCCCACAGGAACTGTCTTCTCAGATGCTGACTTAGAGACAGTTGCAGCTATTGCCATAGAGAATGAGCTCCTTGTGATATCAGACGAGATTTACAGCGAGTTTGTCTGGAAAGGGAAACACAAATCGATCGCAACCTATCCAGGAATGAAAAACAGAACAGTGGTTATCGTAAGCTTTTCCAAGACCTTTTCCATGACCGGCTGGAGATTGGGTTACTTAATTGCAAACCAAGAGCTTATACAGATGATGGAGGGCCTCCAGGCTAATATGGTCATTTGCCCTGCTGGATTCGTTCAGAGAGCGGGGCTGGCTGCCCTTCAGGGGTCATGGGAGCCAGTGACTTCAATGGCTCAAGAGTACGAGAGAAGGGTAGATTATGTAGTCCAGCGCCTTAACGCATTAAAGGGTATATCCTGCCGCAAACCTGAAGGCGCCTTCTACGTCTGGGTCGATGTCTCAGCGCTTTGCCCCTCCAGCATTGACTTTTGCAACGACCTCCTCGAAAAGAAAGCACTCATAACAATGGCTGGAAAGTATTTCGGTCAACAAGGCGAGGGTTTCGTCAGATTAGCTCTGGTCAAATCCATGGATGTTTTAACTGAAGCTTTGGATAGAATGGACTCATACATCAACGGATTGGAGACCTGAGATATTCGTTTCCCGTGTGTTCAACATTGCAAATGTCTTCAATGCATCTGTTTGTTTAATAATCACTTAAATGAAAGAGATTCAACGCACTAAATAGAAAAATAAGATACCCTCAATCGGGGGGTACTTTGTATCGAATGAAGCTGCTGAAAAAAGTCAAGGAGAGCCATCATCTATTAGTTTGTATCCTGTCCAGAAATTGTCTCCACTATTCAGGTATTTGTCAAGTGAGTATCCTAGACTCTCGAAACGTTGGAAAGCAAGCTCTATCTCAGCACGGGCAAACCTCACAACTTCTGATTCATTAACGGTTTTCACTATTCTGTTCTCCATCAGAATCTTTCCGCGTACCATCGCAGTTGTGACATCATGACCCGAACCGAAATATACCAAAAGTTGAGGAATATCTCTCAGCGGCGTATAGTGCGGACGATTTGAATTTATCAGTATGATATCAGCCTGTTTCCCTACCTCGATGGAACCTATCTCTTTTTCGAGGCCAAGAACACGGGCTGCATCTATAGTTATCATTCTAAGAGCTTTCCCAGCGGGTAAATAACTCGGGTTTTGTTCGTGATATCTCTGGATCAGGATCTCGTTCCTCATACTAAGGAAAAGGTCATAGGACATGTGTGGCGCTGCTCCGTCAGTTGAGGTTGCGACACAAACACCACTTTTAATAAGATCAGGAACTGGACACCGTCCGTGCCTGGTGGGTTCCGTTGCAGAAGGAGCCGTGGCGATCTTTGTATCGGTCTGGGAAATGATCTCAATCTCTTTCGCAGTAAGCCCGTTGCAGTGAGCAAGAACAACGTCTGGACCGAACAGTTTGAAGATATTTTCTTTCCCGAACTTTTCAAGGCCGAACTCAAGGGCATCACCATAGAGGTGAGTGTGAATTTGAACCCCATACTTGTCCGCGAGCCGCCTCATCTCCATGGCTTTTTCCAGGAGGACAGGGATGTCTTCGTCTCTATAGTTATAGGTAGCATCGTGTTTGGAGTGAGACGGCAGTCTCCCGCAAAGATACGGGAAAGAAAGGCAAACATATATCCTGCCATCCGCTTCCATGTGCCATTTTTCTATAACTTTTAAATAATTTTCAATTTTCCCCCCATAGGTTTAACTGTG
>CAYFIY010000057.1:0-3622 GCA_964343275.1 Hadarchaeota archaeon (SeqCode) | reverse complement strand
TGCCATCAATGGAAGCGAGGCCCGCTGAAAGGGCCATTCGTCAACGGGCTGTTAAATAACCTTCTCTCATCAACCCTAACTCTGTTAGAAAATTTACATTAGAAAGCTCAGAGGGGAATTCCAATTTTGAATCTTCACGTAAATTAAGCCTGAATCTATCCAGCAGTTCAGCGTTAAATTCTGTATTGTTGGTAATGCTATCAGTAAAACTTTTATTTGTTTTTTTTGCCTTCTTTTTTTTGCCTTTTTTCGCGGTCTCACCTTCCTCGTGGATATGAACTTCGCTGTCTTTGAAGATATTGCCGCCGGCCACATCGCCCGTGATCTTGTTGCCGCCGACCTTGTCGCCCACGACGATGTCGCCGTTAACGGTCACGGTTATATTGAGTTCCTTGCACTGGACGACGATCCCCGACACCTCCTCCGCCCAGCCCGGGTCCTCCCGCAGGTGGGCCAGAACCTGATCCCGGAACTCCTGCTTGGCGCTCTCGTCATAGGGATAGGCGGCAAGCCTTCGCGCCGGGTCCATGGCGGCTTTCGGTGAGGTCAGCTTGTCCCCGACCTTGTCCCAGAGAGCAAAAAGCAGTTTCGCCCCCCTCTCGCCGAGTTTCTTCCCGACCGTACCCTTGAAGACATCTAGCGCTTTCTCGCTAACCTGCACAAGATAAGGGAGGGCCGGCGCCGCGTAAGTGACGATGTCGTTGGCCAACTGCGAGAAATCCATGGTCCCCAGATTAAGCCAATGCCGCATCCATTGGCAAAGGAATCACGCCGGGCGTAAATCGAAACGGGCAGGCGCCGGAACGGTCGTCGCGCCACAGTGTGGTTGCCCGGACCTAGTTCCGTCGACGAACTTCATGGCGACAAAGGCGTAACCGCGCTACGTTTGAAAACACCGACGCCATATGGTTGAGACCCAAATGCGCATTATTCTCGATACAAGTGTGATTGTGAGAGAGGGCTATTTCCGCTCAGGTATGATGCGCGCTTTGTTGAAGGCGGCTCACTTTATGGAGTGGAAGGTTCTGATTCCTGACGTAGTTTGGGACGAACTTCTCGGAAAAGCGGAAAAAGAGATCGCCAAGAGGGTCGCTGCATACGACAAGGCAGCGAGAGAACTGAATGCGATTACAGGGAAGACGATAGAACCAGGCAATGCCGACAACGACTACGGTGACTACAAAGATTGGCTTGCCGAAGAAGTGGAAAAATTTGGCATCGATTTCTTGCCTTATCCCGCGACGACAACGAGGGAGCTAGTGGCAAAATCTTACGAGGGAGAGAAACCGTTCAAAGAGAACGGTGACGGACACAAAGACTACTTGATTTGGAGATCAATCGTTGAATGCCTACAAAACCAACAGGAGGCCGCGCCTACATATCTTCTGACGAACAACAAGAAGGATTTTTGTGCGGATGGCGCCCCGCCTTTGGCTCTGCATCCAGATCTAGCTTCACAGCTTCCGGAGGGTCAATCCGTAAACGTGTATCCGGATGCTGTGAGTTTCTTCGGTGAAATGATAGCTCCACATCTGAAGGGCGTGGACATAAATGAGATCCCCGTTGACTTGGCCAATCGCGCGATCGAATTAATTGAATCCAATTTGACTGACCATTCCGCATTTGGTTTCGAGGGTGTGCCAATTCAAAACGAAGCACTGATCACCTGTGTCGAGAACGTTGAGATTGTAGACCGTGAAATTAGGTCTCTGGACGATGATGAATTCTTGGTCACATTTAGTTGTAAGTTGGATGCAGAAATCTCAGGCTTTATGGAAAAGAGTGAATACTACTCAGGGGATCATGATGTTAATGTCTGGGATGCTGACTGGAACGATTGGGTGATGGGAGTGTCTACCAGCGCTACGCTGCCCGTTCAGGTGAGTTTCACTTACTCGAAAAGTGAAGGTGGTATCACTGGCTCGGATGTCGACTTGCCAACAGAATATAGCGATATTGATTATTGAGCTAGAAAGGGTGCTTTCCAAACTTTCCATCTTCCAGCCTAGGTAAACAGCGTCACGGTGACTCGAAGCCGCCAGCTTTTTCGCGCGACCAGCCAAGCTAGGATGGGCATACGTGTGGAAGATCGTGATGTTCGCTTCGGGTCAAAAGCGGTCAAAAACGTAGGCTCGAAATAGGTCCGCTCTATGGGGTAGAACGGACATCGAGGCCCCACTTCCAATCAACCGACCCTTATGAGACCCATTTTTAAGAATGGACCTTGGTGCACGGGTGCAAGGCATTATTCTCAGCATACGGGGGCCTGATTTACTTTTCGTTCTCGTCTGGTGGAATTGTGAGGGGCGGAAGGCTGAGACAGGCCCTGAAGGGCCTCTGAGGGGCTTGGGGGGCAAGTTTGAAAACAGTGGTTGACTTGATAAATGGAAAACTGCCCCGATGGCGTATCGAGGAATTTTTGAACAGTGGGGGCGTCATGTATGAACGGTTAGGCATAATATATGCCTTAATGCAAATAATTTTTGGTATTTTTTTGCATCTTTACACTGTTATATTTCTTTATAATAATTATGATTGGCTTATAGCAATTATTGGTTTTTTCACTCCAGTAATATCTGAAATATATGTATTAATTGTAGTATGGAGTAGGATTGGTTGGCTGAATTATTACACTATGGCCATATTTGCATACACGGTCATATGTAGCATTCCTGCCATAATGCTATATACCAACCGTCATCCTCGCCGGTAAACGCTTGACAGGCCGTTCCGATAAAAGGTAGCGTGAAATTGGAGCCTGAAAACTCCCCTACGGCGGAATTCCGCCCCTGTCAGACTGGCGGCTTTTTCATGCCTATGTTCCGGGGGCAGCGGCCATGTCCAGGGCGTAAGCCTAAAAGCCGTTGGCCCGTCCGTAGTCGGGTTTTCAGCCCCCGGAGCGCCATCAGCCTGAAAACTCATGTCGCTCCGGCAATCTCTGACTACGGAGCAACCCCAATGTCCAACAACATCATCCCTTTCCCTGGCGTACATGTGCGTCCAGAGGAAGTGCGTCCAGAGGAAGTGCGAGGCACCTCGATGCCGTTCATGTGCATTACCGATGAAGCAAACACGATTTTCGTGGAAGGCTTTTTCCCGGCGGATGCCGTGAAGGTGTTCTTCGAATACCTGTTAGCCAAAGATGAAGGGGAGCCGGCACAATGAGCTGTATGCGGCTGTGCAAACCTTAACTGGCGTTTCAGCGATTTATGCCGGCTTACATTGACGGGAATCTATGATTCGCCCCTCGATTGTTGGCGGAGTCTAATCACAGACACGGTTTCCAAGGCCAGTTTTGCCCGTTCCTTGATTTCATCGAAATTAGAGGGAGGTGATTCCTGGAGCGCTGAAATCAAATGCTCTACCACGAATCGGAAATCCTCATCTTTGAGGTACTTTTCTACGGACTTTCTGCGGCGATCCTCCGGAAGGCTATGGCATGTGTCAGTATCCCCAATTTGGCGAGAAATGTCCCTGGCGCATTCCGTAATTGCTTTCGTTCCGGCTTTTGAGAAACGCCCATCCCCGTCGTATTTTGGAAGTTCTCCGGTTGAGATAAAAAAAGCAGGAGCTATTGTCAAAAGTTGTGTATGGGCTGATCAAGCGGCGGCGCGATCCTGGC
>CAYFIY010000056.1:0-3624 GCA_964343275.1 Hadarchaeota archaeon (SeqCode) | reverse complement strand
TGCGGTAGCTCGTGAGTACAGCATTCACACGACAACCTCGCAGTTAGACGGGGCGGCTAAGAAGTTCGAACGAGCTCTAAAGCTTTTGGTAGGATTGGCCGAGCTCGAGGCTATGGCGTCTGCCGTGGCCAGAGAGCTTGAAAAGGTAAAGCGACGCGTTAACGCGCTGGAGTATATTTTGATCCCAAGGTTAAGGGAGGCACTGAAGTTCATCATGATGCGC
This sequence comes from Hadarchaeota archaeon (SeqCode), assembly GCA_964343275.1. Lineage (GTDB taxonomy): Archaea > Hadarchaeota > Hadarchaeia > Hadarchaeales > Hadarchaeaceae > Hadarchaeum. The sequence continues at coordinate 3,401 of CAYFIY010000056.1, read as the reverse complement.
TTGGACGAGATGGAGCGCGAGAATTTTACTAGACTGAAAAGAATAAAGGCGATAATTGAGGAGCGAAGGTAAAAGTGGATCGCCTTATCAAGCTTGAGCTCGGTAAACTTAATGCTCATCTGCCTGAAAGGCGCATGTCTCTCGAAGAGGCTTTATCCATACCCCAAGCTCGGCTTCCAACCAAAGATGGTGGTATTTGTATCTTCAAACGGGAAGAGTTGGAATTACTAAACAAGATATTGCTCGAAGGTGACAGTGATAAGCTGCTGTTGCCGATTTTCGTGTGGATGGTGTCGAAGCTCGGAAGGGGTGTAGCTAGGATCAGTGGCGAAGTCGAGGTCAGAGTTGCAAATCATGTCCTGGGAAAGGAAAGGAAGGGGGATGAGCTCATCATTTATCGTCCAGAGGTTGCCGTCTTGCGAAGTAGACTACCAACCACGACTCAGTACCTCTTCAGTTGGTGATGGCGTGGAAATCCGTTGGAGAGTGTTTTTGGCGCTGTTCTACCCATTCACCGTGGCTACAATGGCTGCGGGGATGCTAGCTTTTGTGATGATAGTTTTTAATATTGATTTGCTTTTGATAGGGATGGTGGTACTTTGGTTTTACTTTGTTTCCATAGTGTCTATTTACTTCATATCTGAGGAGGCGCTCAAAAAATTTAGCGTGCATAAATTATTCCTAACTCTGATGATAACTATTGGAATACTGGCCGTGCTTTCATCGATACTAACCCTACATGGATTTTCGGCAGCGATTTAAATTTGTTTTCTGTTATCTACCTGCCAAAACAGAATCGATCACTTTGGCGAAAACTGGGCGGGTCAATATCATGGCGAGTAATATGCCAACTGCTGCGACGATCGAAAACATCCTTATAGAAGCAAACCCCAGAGCGCCCATTAACGTAGTAACTGCCACCATTGCAAAAATTGAGATGTAGACCATCGAAAGCGCGCGGGAGGCTCTCCAGCCGACACTGACTTTCTCCTGAGGTTGTATCCCTTTCATCATTTCGTTTGAGATGATGAGATATTGATTTATTCCTATGGCGATAACGAAAAGGATCCCAGCTAATGCAGGCATCCCAAAAGGTAGACTTAGCGCGGATGTTGCACCAAGCGTCAAAAAGGCGTCGATTATCACGAAAGCTATAATTGTAAGAACGATCTTGAATCGGGAGTAAGCTATGTACAGCAACGCAGCCATCCATAAAAGGGCAAACCCTCCAGCAATCACAATTTCTCTCGCGAATCCTTCCCCAAAACTCGGACCCACCGTAGTCTCGTATGCGATATTTATCGGAATGGCGACGCTATTTGTGATAGTCTTTTGGAAGTTCTGTGCCTTCTGAATCGAGGCTTGGGCATCCCTCTCTATAAACGGTAAAGTCAGACCACCAGTCACTCCTCCTGCGGCCATTGTCTGGCTCACCACGGGTGTTGACTCAACTCCGCATGCCCTGAATATCCATTCATCCACCATTTCACCTTCCCGTCTCGGGATAGGTGTAATCCGGTATTTGTTTGAGATCTCTTGGATGACGTCGGTGGAAAAATCAGTTTGGGCACCGAGCAATATGACTCTAGTCTTGCTGCTGATTTGATTGTCGATGTAATTTAATGTACTTCGAGGAATATTTGAAAGGGTAATTGGAACGGCCGAAACTGACAGGTAGAATGAGGATCTGACGAAACCCATCTGTCGGGAGACGTAAAACGCCCGTGAAGCCTCGTCATAATTTACCTCGGAGTCGTTTTTCAGCACCTCGTTGTCGAAAACTATAATAGCATCTGATGGGCGGTCAAGATGGATTATAATTGTGCGATTGGTTTTTCCACTCACGGCAGTCCTCAGGAACTCGGCGCCTTCTGTCGTTAGAGTGATAGGGACGTAAGCAGCTCCCTCTAAAGCAACGGCGGGATCGGTGCTGCTCACTTGGTTGTTGGTTAACACGAGTTCGTTATCAATAATCACCTCCAATTTACCCTGTTTTCCAAGGAGATCTCTGAAGCTGTTCGAGTCAATGCTAACGCCCTCAAAGATTATTGAGTTTTTTCCGAAACTCCTCAAATTTAAATCCAAGAGGTCATATGGATCGACGCGGGTTTTTAGCGAGTAGACCGCGCTTTCTCTTATATTGTCCATCACGTAGATCTCGACGGCTTTCACCGTACCCAATCCCACGATTGCTTCTTGAACCAAAGGCATGGTCAAATATCTAGATACATGAAAAACTGCATCCCGACTGGCCGGGTCATAACTAAGGAAATGGGCGTCTGCTCCTAAATTCATCTGCAGCGCTAATAACAAGCTATTCACGAGATTTTCTTGACTCCCAGGTATAGTCTGTATTTCGATTCGCGAGGAACTTAAGTCAAAGACCATTCGCGAGCTTTCCAAGATATCTTCATCAAATTTAATGCCTCGTAACTGAGGTTCGAGACCGCCCCATGGTTGCCATAAAAGCAACAAAGAAATTAATATCGCTAGGAGCAGTAGCTTTCCCCTTCGAGTATTAAATGCCGACATGATATCCCATAACCTTCCTTTTTTCTATACGTCTCAAGATTACCGCAGCGCTCAGGAACCACGTGTTGATCACGTTGATAATTAACCCAAAGATAATGGCAAAAGTAAGCTCCTTAATTTGAACGGCTGTTACCAGAATGTTAATACTCAAAATTATTGCCAAAGCAACAGCGCTGATGATAATCCCTGTTTTCAAAGTCTCCCCTATGTTTTCTCTGGGGTCTCCAGCGGCACCTTTCAAAAGACGCGATGTTAGCAGAGCGTTCGTGTCGATAGCATAGCCGATGGTTATTAAAATACCAATTACTGAAGACAGACTTAGAGCCACTCTGAATAGAGCCATTAGTCCCAAAATTCCGAGAATGTTCATCCCCGCTGTAATCAAGACGGTTGCAGTTGCTAACCGCCGTCGAAATATTAAGATTATTATTACCATGGCGACTAGGGCGCCTAGCCCTATAATTAAGATCTGTACAGCTTGGCCGTCGCTAACCGTTGGCCCTATCGACACCGACATTATCGAGATCTCAGTGGAGTTGAAACTGGTCAGCAGCATTTCTTTGACCATATTTTCAGTTTCTCCTGACAGCGTATTTGTTTGGATGTCAAAACCATCAGAGTCCTTTCTTACGGTAACTATTGAGCCGGTCAGGATCTCTACTTGGGGTCTTATGTAATTAATATCTGGATCGTTTTTCACCCCTCTGACCATCAACAGGGTACCACCCTGAAAATCGTCGCCGAACGTGATACCAAGGGTCAAGAGGGATAGTAGGAGCACGGCAGAGACTGCCAGAGGTATTATAATCGCATCACGACTTTTCATGCGTTGAGGTGGCCATATCAATTTCATTTAGTTCGCCTTTCTT
>CAYFIY010000055.1:0-3692 GCA_964343275.1 Hadarchaeota archaeon (SeqCode) | reverse complement strand
GGATGGATATGTACCAAGAAGTAAGGAAAGATCTCATTAATATCGGTGTTCTACTATGATGGGTCTAAGCTGAGGTGATAAAATGCCACAGACAAATATTTTGAACCAATTAAGAGAGGTCGTCATTAATGGAGATGACGAATCGGCAAAAAAATTTGCGATCGAGGCTCTTGAGGTCGGAATAGACCCCCTCGTAGCTATCAAGGATGGTTTGACAGAAGGCATGGAAGTTATTGGGAGACAATTCAGGGACCAAGAAATTTACTTACCTCAGGTTGTCATGGCAGCAGACGCTATGAAGGTAGCTTTGGAAATTCTAGAGCCCAGACTCAGCGAAGATAAGAGAAGCGAGAGGAAAGTAGGAACGGTGGTAATTGGAACGGGATTTGGAGATATACATGACATAGGTAAAAATATTCTAGCGGCTCTTCTCAGAGCGGCCGGGGTAGAGATTCATGATTTAGGAAACGATGTTTCCAATGCGGATTTCATGAATAAGGCGAAAGAGGTCAATGCTGACGCCATATGTATGTCGGCTTTATTGACCGCTTCGATGATATATCAGAAGGACTTGGTGAAATACCTGGATGATGCCCGAGAACGTGATAAGTTCTTAATAATTGTTGGTGGCGGAGCAGTTTCCCCTCAATGGGCGACGAAGATAAAGGCAGACGGATATGGCAAACTTGCAGAAGATGGGATTCAGGTCTTGAAGAGACTTGTGTCGGAGAGAAAGATGAGAATGGATCAAGAAATGAAACGTCCTCTCCTAATTGAGGGGGGCGAGGAAAAACAGTAATATTTATAATTTTCTTTTCTATATTTGAAAATTTCTGAGCTTGAATCGATGTATGAGTACAATTGTGAAAAACAAGATTAATCTGACCCTTCAAATTTTCCCAAGATCTATTTTTAGTCAAATAGATGCTGAGGTGGAGAATACGTTGTATTCCACTCAGTAAATGCAATAAAGTTTGGTTATCTTGAGTATTTAAATATAGCAATGATTATTACATTAAAAATCTGTAACCTCGGTTATTCCCGTGACTGCAAATATCATACTTTTCATACATTGGAATCTCGCCTCATCCAAATCCATAATATCTGCTCTCCCCCATGACAATTATCTCAAATCCCTCTGCAATTTATTCTACGATAGCCGATTTCATTTCGGGGACCTAACTTGTTCTGTAAACTCCCAATCGATTACGCCATCGTATTCTTCGGAAAGATATTTATAAATTCCGTAACCGAGAGCCTGAAATCCAAGTCATTTATCGGTACAGTTGTCAGAACTGTCTCTTTTTTTTCTCAAGACAGGAAGGATACTTAGGTAGATTATTAAACCTCCAACTATTACTATTAAAATGATGGAAATTATTTAACAAGGGCGTAGATTTTCTAAGTATCATCGTTTATAGGGTATGCCCAACCCACCGGGTTTTTTAATTCCCGGAGACAGCACTAAAATTAAAATTATAATGACATAAGGAAGCATCAGAAACAAGGGATAGGGAACTCCTATAAATGTAGTTTGTAATCGCATTTGAAGCGAATAAATGAAACCAAACAGTAGCCCTCCGCCAAAGATCCTATAAGCATTCCAATTACCAAAGAAGACTAATCCGAAAGCTATCCACCCCATTCCAACGGTCATTCCTTCTGAGAAAAATCCCATCAGACCTACTGTCAGGGATGCCCCGCCCAATCCAGCTAGCAATGCGCCGAACATAACACATAAAAAACGAGTGCGCCCCACATTTAATCCCAAGGAATCTGCAACTAGTGGGTTTTCCCCAATCGATCTTATCTTGAGACCAATAGTGGTTTTAGTCAAGGTTAGAGTGAGAAGTGGGACCAAGATGAATCCCACATATACAAGGATATTTTGGTTAAAAAAACTTGGCCCAATGACTGGAATTTCACTGAGAATCGGGATCGAGATGTTATTAAGTGGTTCTATGACATCAGAAATTTTCATTTGCGTTCTGAAGAAAAACGAAGAAGCTCCAGTGCCGAATATCCAAAGAGCTAATCCACTGATTACCTGATCGGCTTTTATAATTACTGAAAGAAAGGCGTGTATCAGACCCATCAATCCGCCGATCAAGGTTCCGATCAGTATTCCCAAAAAGAGACTTTGAGTAATAAAGGCGCCCCATACAGCGAAAAAAGCACTCATCAACATTATTCCCTCTAATGAGAGGTTCATTACTCCCGAACGTTGAGATACAAGTTCCCCTAAAGAAGCGAAAAAAACAGGCGTAGCTAGTGTGATGCCAGAAGCTAAAACTGAAGTTATAAAATCTAGCATCTTGTCATCTTCTCTCTCTGGTTTTTTTTCTTATTACATCGGCAATTATTATGGATATCAGCATTAAACCTAGCAACATCGGCACAACTGGTGGTGGTATTACAGAAATTCCATAACGCATCGAGGCCGTCCCAACTATCAATGACCCAAATAAAAATGACCCCAAGGCTGTTAAGGGTATATTTCCTTTGGCTACATAAGCTATCGTTAGTCCCATAAAGCCAAATCCTTGGGAAAAGTCAGGACGCATAAAATGATGAAGACCCGCTATCTCTCCGGCACCTGCGAAACCTGCTATCCCCCCTGATATCATTAAAGCAAAAATTATGTTTCTGGTTAAATTAAATCCTGCGTATCTTGCTGCTTTCGGGTTGCTACCTACTGTCTGAACCTTATAGCCAAAGACAGTCTTTCGCACAATAAGATAGAGTAAGATCGTACTAATAATACCTATCAGTGTCCCAGCATGGGTTCTAGTCCCGGGTATTATTTTTGGTAGGTAAATTGAAGACTCAAGGAAATCAGTCATGACTAGACCGGTAGCTTCAGGTGATGTCCCCGACCATGGTCCAATTATTAAAGCCTGTGCTAAATACAGAGCAATAAAATTCATCATAATTGTGGTAATGATTTCACTAACTCTAAACCTAATTTTTATAAACGCAGCAATCGTTCCCCAACTAGCGCCAATTAGAAAGCTAACAAAAATGACAAGCGGAATCCCAATGAATGGTGATCCAGTAACCACAAGTCCTAAACCTGCAGTGGCTAGTGCCCCCATCATCATCTGTCCTTCCACACCGACGTTAACAAAACCACACTTCAAGGCAAAAGCCGCAGCTATGGCGGTCAATAATATAGGTGACGTCTTCACTAATACTTCAGATATAGCATGTGGACTTCCAAAAGCTCCTGCGAAAAGTAATGTATAGGCATTTAAGATATCTACTTCCGCTACTCCTGAGATAAAAAAACCAGCAACTACAAAAGCCGTCAGTATCATTACAGGAAAAGCCATATTGTAGATGAATGGGTAGATCGAGAGGAGTTTTCCCTCACGCATGTTCTATGATTCTACACTATAACCTTTTAAACCCATTGCATGTTTATTTCCAAAATTAGTAGTCGCCCATCGTTTTAGATTAACTAATCCGTCTTAGGTGCTCTTGAGTATTTTATCCTTGTTGTGGGGAAGTTCCCCCCCGCATATTATCATTATATATAAATTGACCCTAGTTTCATCAGATCACGATCGTCCAGAATACCTCGCCAATTTTTCCGGAGTCTCACTAGACTCGAATATATCCCTCGGGGAGATCGACATACAAAATTTTTCCAGAGTATCATAATATTTAGTTCTCAAAGTAAAACGAAGGTT
>CAYFIY010000054.1:0-3812 GCA_964343275.1 Hadarchaeota archaeon (SeqCode) | reverse complement strand
CGAAAATTGCAAAACTGTTGTTTCTTGAAAGTCATTCCATTTCCGAACAAATAAAAAGAATGGAAAAAGACGGGCTTGTCAAGAAAGAAAAGGATGTCAAAAATATTGTGCGTATTTCAATCACCGACAAGGGATATGAAATGTATCTCACAACGGAGATTCAGGAATCTATAGATGTAATTATGTCAGTATTGAAAAAGAGAGAGAAGATACAATTATGGAGGATTCTTTCGAAAATGAGAGATAAAGCAGTTAATGAATTAGGTATTACAAACCCGGATCTTTTTCCTCCCTCGGAATACACCGATGCCAAATCATAGTGGTTTTACAGCTCTCCATACTTCCCGCTCTCAAATACTAAACTACCCCTTCCTTTTTAAGCCTTTCTTCAATATCTTGCCGCAAAGCTTTCTTATCTACTTTGTTGAATGGTGTTTTCGGAAGTTCACCGACAGTCTCAAGCCTTTCCGGCAGGAGTAGCTTTCCTGCACCAAGTCCCTTGAGAAAGTCGACCATCGTGTGAAGGTCCAGAGTCTTACCAGGTCTGAGGACAACATAGGCACAGGCCTTTTCACCCAGACGAGCGTCGGGCATAGCCACAACAGACGCTGCTTCGATATCTGGATGCATATAGAGCAAACTCTCTATCTCGCTTGGAACCATGCCCTCTCCACCACGCTGAATAATATCCTTCTTTCGACCAGTAATAAAAATATGTCCTTCCTCATCGATTTTCCCGAGGTCTCCCATTTTGTAGTAGCCATCGCTGGAAAAGATCTCCTTGTTCTCAGCCTCCGACTTGTAGTAACCAGAAAATACCGATGGACCTTTTGCGACAAGCTCACCTTCACTATCCGTTGGTAGTTCCCGTTCCTGTTCATCGATGACCTTCCAGTGGTCACCTCCACAAATTGGTTTACCAACGGAGGTGCGAAAAATTTCAGGAGGCACGGATTCACCAACGGAGTGCACAGCGGTCGGACCCTCGGTTGAGCCAAAGCCGCTGCCTCGGAAATCGGTGCCGAATTGGTTGAAGAATTCTTGAGCCTTCTGTGCCGTCTCCGGGCGCAGTGCAGCGCCAGCGGTTACCAGTATACGTAAAGAACTGAAGTCGTACTTCTCAAGGTCAGGGTGGTTGAGTATATCTTCAAGTTGGGTCGGCACAAGAGCCAGAAAGGTAATCTTATTCTTCTGTATGGATTCCATAATCTCTCTGGCCTGTGGAACGGCTATCACAGCTAAAGCGGCTCCCATCAAAATGCTGCGAGTAACTGAACCTTGTGCCATCGCGTGACCGATAGGAGTCGCTAGGCCGATAATATGCTCAGGACTCATATCCGATAAACCCATCATGGTATAACGACTCCAGGCTAAGTAGCTGTTGTGAGTCCGAGGTACCCCTTTGGGAAGACCCGTAGTGCCGCCGGTAGGTAGAATGAGGGCGACATCATTAGGGTCAGGCTGAAACTGCTTCAAATAATCGATGGGATAATCACTGAGCCTAACATCTGCAATGAGTTTTTCCAACGACAGGGCACCGACGGGAAGCTTCTCACCATCCTCAATCATGATAAGATGCTTGAGGCTTTTCGCCTCGGGCCGGACCTGGTCAATTAAAGGCGAAAACTCATAAGCTCTATCTCGCAGAGGAACTATCCAACCTACCGGTTCTGTCAACATAAAAAAATGGGACATTTCCCGGTATCCATGACGCGGGATAGCCAGCATCGGCACCGCACCTATCCTTTGCATTGCGTAATAAACAATGACGAATTCATGACGATTGGGCAATTGCAATAGTAGACGGTCATACTTCTTGACGCCGAGTTCCAGAAGAGCGATGGCGAAGCGATCTACCTTCTCCCTGAGCTGTGAATAAGTAAGCTGTGTTGTCTCATCAATCACGGCAATCTTGCTTAGATATCGCTCAGTCGACTGGTCAAGGATGTCTCCATAGGTCAGGTTCTGCCACCATCCATTAGCTATGTACTCACTAATCACCTCCGGAGGGTATGGATTAGCTCCCTCCAGATAGGATACTCCCTTCATTTTTACCTCCTTTCAGTAGAAACGGAATTAGTATAACGTAATTATGTTTTTCCGTAACCATTCAGTTTACGTCCATATGCCTGCAACCTACGCACCACTAAGGCGGGATTTCCCATTTTACTTCGCAATGAGCTATCCCGACTGTCATCACTATTAAACTCCACGCCCAGCGAGTCCAGTCACCACTTAAAGCGTTCTTCTCTCTTTCCATCCAGGGTCATATCCGCCCACCCTTTTCCATTGGAATATGCTTCCTGAAAATTACTCGTTGAACTCACTTAGGCGCAGTTTATGTAATTCCGGTCAAAGTGTCAACGCGAACGCATTCTTGCTTCGTTATTTCCGGTGCTGTGAAATGAAGGGCTTTTTACCCGTCAAAAAGCCTCACCGAACCAAGAGGGATTGCCAGGGTATTCTAGATATTACCGGCAAAAGGAGGTCAAAATCAGTTTTTCCATATAACTTGACTGACATGTTCATTTTTGGTATTGACAATAGTAGCATAATCGAGGTAATAGTGTCACTATACTAACAATAACTTCAAAAAATGCTATTGACAAGGTTGTTTTCTGGTGTTATAGTTCCTATCAAAACTATAGGTCGTAAACGAGGTCGTTTACGACCTACAGTAATCTCGCTAAGATAAGAACCACAGAATAAGGAGGAAGTCACGTGAGTACATTTGTGTTGATAGTAGGACAGGCTCAACCGGACAAGATTGCAGACATTAAATCATGGATGGCCGAAGTACTCCCCCACGGACGAAGCTACGATGGGTGTCAAGGAGTAGATGCGCTGTTTAACATGGACGACCCTGGGGATTTTGTTGTGCTGCAAAAATGGGAGTCCCGTGGCCATTACGAGAAGTATCTGCAATGGCGTTCGGATACTGGTGAGGTCGCTAGACTTGTCTCGATGCTAACTGGGCCGCCGAGTATCCGATATTTCGAAAGGGCTGACGTATGAGCCTATCAGATGCCTTGCCAAAGAAATCTCCCAAGCTGTGAGTTTTGTTCATCTAATCTTGCATAGTTTGGATCATCAATTAAGATATGATCCAAACTAATTCCATTTTCTAATTTGCTCCTTATTGGTAGAGCCCTGTCGAAAGTGTAGTATTCTGCCTTTCCAAAAGGTGCCTTTTTCGCAATCTATACTATTCAAGGATGAAGTAATTGTTACTAGACTTTTTCACCGTAACTTATCAGGCTTTGTTGACAGGATGCACAGAATGGTATATCGTTCAGAATATTAAAATCAAAAAGGAGGAGTCGCATGGAAGGATATTGTGTAAAATGTCGAACAAAACGAGAAATTAAAGATGCTAAAGCAATTACTATGAAGAATGGAAAGCCAGCTACACAGGGGACATGCCCGATATGCGGAACCAAGATGTTTCGGATTGGGAAGAGTTAGCAGCTGGTTTCTCATAAAAATATCATTTGGGGCTGGTAATAAAAACCAGCCCTCATTGTTTTATGCTGTATCTTTCCAAAAAGTACATTTTCGGAATTGAACACTCATGGGAACTAATCTAACCGCATGTACTCACGGACGTTACCGTTTAGCTACGCCAATAAATAACTCTCTTTTTCCTCTTTCGTTTATCTTTCTCCTGGGGCTTCGGTCCACGATTCCTGGTATGATAAAACTTTGACTCCACAAGCAGAAAATTTATGAATTAAGCTCAATATAGCCAAGGCACCTTTAACCTGCCCCCTATAGTGGTGCCACTTGTTAAATCATTACCGCGCTCAGAGTAG
>CAYFIY010000053.1:0-3847 GCA_964343275.1 Hadarchaeota archaeon (SeqCode) | reverse complement strand
TATTGCCGATTTGTACATGCCTCTGTAGAGCATAGGGGGAATAGAACGATATATTTTTTTTGGGAAATCTTATAATAGGTAAATTAAGAAATGAAGCTTTAATCCTAACGATGATAAATGGACTTGGGCGATAGTTCAGATGTAATCATTTATAATCTTAGAAAACAAAAGTTGTGGTGGACCCAGCGGGACTCGAACCCGCGACCTCTCGCTTGCGAAGCGAGTGCTTTCGGCTTGACTTTTTATATCCAATCTACCGCTGAGCTATGGGCCCACCTTTTAATCAATTCTGTATCTCCATTTAATACTAATTGCCCAAGTTTTATCGATTTCAATTGATTAAATGTATTATTGCCGAACTAGTTAAAACCGGATATAGAAACAACAGGTTGTACCAAATCTGGAACGATATTGAGCAATAATTATTGCCCCACACCAAATTGCTTCAGATCTGCGGTGGTCTTCTCTGCCCACATAGTCCTGATGAACGCCAAAACAATGATAAAACCGTGCGGCAAGATAGTTGATTTGGACTGGAATAAGGAACCAATGGGTGTGGGCCCTCAGCTGGAGAAAAGATTCAGTTAAGATAAAGCATTGCGACGCATCAAACGGGATGGCCTAAGGATATAGTTCATGAAAGAAGCTGGCCCTTTCCATTATTTAATAGTTGCAAGACCCAGGCCTCACCCGATTGACGAAGATCTCTAAAATTTAACGGGAGGATCTGTTTCAAGATAGTATTGTTATCTAAATTACCTACGGAAAAGGACATAATATATCATGAAAATTTAAGGAACTTTCACGATAACTTTGTCGTTTTTGTTTTTTATTCTTCCCCACATAAACGCAGAAAGTATTCGTGCAATCTTGTGTCTGGGACAAGTTCCGGATGAAATGCAGTGGCTATTATTTTCCCTTGTATCACCCCGACTATTTTCCCCCCGAACTCTGAGATAACTTCTGCGTTTCCCCAGACCATTTTGACCGCAGGTGACCTTATGAAAACGCCCCTGAAAGGAACTTTGCCAAGACCAGTAATATGGAGATCTGCCTCAAATGACTCCCGCTGACGACCAAATGCATTTCGCACGACTTCCATGTCCACCAGCCCTAGAAGGGGTTGCCCGGTTTTGGATACTTGTTCACCACCAAGTTTCGCTAGGACGACCAATCCCGCACAAGTTCCGAGGATCGGCAATCCAGACTCGGCTAACTGCTTTATACGATCATAAGTCCTTGTGCGCTTCAATAACTTCCCAATGGTAGTACTCTCGCCGCCAGGAATTATAATCCCGTCTATGTCATCTAGCTGTTCGGGGCCGTCCACCAAGATAGCCTCCCCACTCATGCTGCTCTTAATCATAGCCTTCTTAACTGCTTCAATATGCTCTCTAACATCGCCTTGCACGGAAATAACTCCGATCTTCATTTATACACCATTTATTGATGAGATATTCTACTATATTTTACATTACACTTTAGTTCCTAAAATCGTGCTAGCATGCTAGCAATGATATATTTTTTGCTCAGAAGCTAAATCTAGTCTTTTTAGCAGCAACAGTCGCCATTATGTTGGTGCAATCCTTCTGCCTTCAAATATTTCTCATGGTAACTGTCGAAATCAGCTTTACTCCCTAAAGCATAAAAGTAATAGGACTTTTCTTTATATTCCGACTTTAGTGTGATTTCCTTTTCGTCGATTTCCATTCCACAAATAGAATTTATCGCCATTTCTTAGACTCCTTTTCATTTATCTGATAAGATGGTAGGACATTAGCCCTCCTAAGCATATTGGCGTTAGTCACCACACTCACTGAACTAATCGCCATAGTTAACTCAGCTATGACTGGGTGAGCCAGTCCGAAAATCGCAAATGGTATAGCGGCGATGTTATATCCGAACGCCCAGGCGAGGTTTTGTTTTATTTTTCTGAAAATTTCCCGCGATAGTTTTATTGCACTGACCACACTCGATAGGTCGCCACGAACTAGGATAACATCTCCAGCATCGATTGCGATATCCGTTCCCGTGCCGATTGCGATACCGACGTTTGCTTGAGTAAGCGCAGGAGCATCGTTGATACCATCCCCGACCATCGCCACCATGCTGCCATCTTCCTGTAAGCGCTTAATCTCCGCGACCTTTTGATTGGGCATCACCTCCGCGAGCACACGGTCAATACCCACTTGTCTACCGATCGCGTTGGCGGTACGTGGGTTGTCTCCAGTAATCATAACTGTCTTTAGCCCGATTTTATGTATCTCTTCAATTGCCTGGACAGAGTCCACCTTTAGCGTGTCGGCCACCGCACATATCCCAGCCAACCTCTTGCCCGAGGCGACGAGCACTGCGGTCTTACCCTCGTCCTCGAGACGCTTTAGTTCGGTCTCAAGTGGAGATACATTGATGCCAACCTCTGTAAGTAAGAGACGATTTCCTACTAAAACTTCCTCGTCATCAATTTTAGCCCAAACTCCCTTTCCCCTCACAGCCTCGAATCCAAGTAGATTGGCAGACGTCACTTTCTCAGAGCGTGCTCCCTCGACTATAGCTTTAGCAATAGGGTGCTCTGATCCAGACTCAACGCTCGCAGCTAAACGCAGAACCTCACTCTTGTTGAAATCTCGCGACACAACTACATCAGTCAGAACCGGTTTGCCCCTGGTGATAGTACCAGTCTTATCGAAGACAATCGTCTTAATATCTTTGAGAGTTTGGATGGACTCACCTTTTCGGATGATGATACCATTTTCCGCACCCTTGCCACTTCCGACCATAAGTGCGGTTGGCGTGGCTAGTCCGAGGGCGCATGGGCAGGCTATGACTAATACCGCGACCGTTGCGAAAATCGCAAGTGTGAACACATCGAGGTTCAAGTTTACCCATGGAAGAAAAGGCTGAGCCCAACCAGCGATGCCACTGATTAAGCCGGGGAAAACGTACCAGAGGATGAAAGTTGTCGTTGCAATCAACAGCACCGTAGGCACGAAGTAACTCGTTATCGTGTCCGCGAATTCTTGAATTGGAACCTTTGTCTCCTGGCACTCATCAATAATTTTAATTACTTGAGATAGGAAGGTATCTTTCCCGATCTTCGTTGCCTTAATTTTGAGCAAGCCATCTTGGTTGACCGTGACTCCTATTACCTCACTTCCTTTATTTTTAGGTACGGGCATAGATTCACCCGTTGCCATAGATTCGTCAACCGCACTCTCGCCTTCGATGACTACGCCATCTGTTGGAATCTTTTCACCGGGACGAACGATTATTACGTCACCTACCTTCACATCTTCGATTGAGACTTCTTGCTCCTCACCATCCACAAGAATTCGGGCTGATTTGGCCTCAAGCATCAGTAGGCGCTTAATGGCCTGCAAAGCTCGCCCTTTAGCTCTAGCCTCCACATATCGACCAGTAAGGTGGAAAGTCATAATCATCGCTGAAACTCCGGCGTAGCTCAAAATGGGGATTCCGAAGAAAATCGGCACACTGGTAAGAAAGGCTATAACACTTCCTAAAGCGATGAGAACGTCCATATTCGCGTACTTATGGGAAATCGCGTTCACAGCTCCGCGTAGTGCTGGTAGGCCCACCCAAAAGATCACGGGTGCCGCAAGTAGCATGAGACCTAAATTATAAACTTCTTTGTTTGTCCACATCAAGCCAAAAAACATTTCAGGAGTCATCCAAACGATAATAGGCACTGTGAAAGCCCATCCTACTAGCATTCGCATTCTTGCCTTTTGCATCTCAACTAGCGATTTATCGACCTCCTCCTCATCGTTTATATCGTACCCCGCATCACGAACGGCCTTTCGAAGATCCATTACTGTCACGAGTTTGG
>CAYFIY010000052.1:0-3986 GCA_964343275.1 Hadarchaeota archaeon (SeqCode) | reverse complement strand
AGAGATCTTCTACAAAGAGCTAAATGATAATCTGAGCAGCAAAAGGTTCTGGTTGCTGCTTTTTATAATATATGCGCTCGGCCTGTTCATCACCTATGGTGCTCTGCAAGGCCTGCAATTGAGCAGGACCGGCGGGGTATCAGTGTTTATTAAGCTTTTTTTAGTTAAGGCAGAAGGTCTAGTACCTTTTTTATGGGTGGTAGCTTATCTTGCTCCGATACTTGGCTTTATTTTTACATTTGATACCATCAATCGCGAAATTTCCGCGGGTACTTTGAGCAACGTCCTTTCTCAACCTGTACACAGGGACTCGGTAATAAATGCGAAAGTTCTCGCCGGGATAACAACTGTAGCTATATCGTTAGCGGGAATAGTCTTTTTGGTCCTTGGCTACGGTATCCTAATATTGAGTGCCATACCCACCATTGAAGAATTGTCTAGGCTGGTTTTCTTCATATTTTTGAGCATTGTTTATCTCTCAATTTGGGTATCAATCGGCTTGTTATTTTCAGTACTTTTCAGACGGGAAGGCACATCGGCGCTTGCATCGGTTGCTCTTTGGTTGTTTCTTAGCTTTTTTATCTCCATGGTGGCGGCTCCTACTGGAAGCGGGTCCCTGTTATTCTTATCTCCAACATATATCTTCCTAGATGCATCGCCAGTGGTGTTATTACCTGAGCTAAGATTTTTGGGCCCCGTGTCCATTGAGCAATTAATTGGGTACCTGCCTAATCCATTACCGTTGAGTCAAAGCCTATTATTGGTTTGGCCCCATCTTATCAGCTTGATTGCGATAACCCTAATAATATTTGCCATATCTTACTTAAGGTTCATGAGACAGGAAATTAAGGCCATTTGACTGCAATATTTTATTTATGTGATATGCCGTAACTTATTTGATAGATTTTGAAATAAATCTAATTTTTTACAGAACTGAGATAAACGGATCTGAACCCCTGTCGCTTTACTTGGAGTAGGGAATAAGTTTAGATACCTAATTTACTTACGGATTTACTCCAATGGAAATTTTTATTAGGGTGGTATGACAGAAAATTAGTGTCGAGACACATGTCCATTAAAATCAAGAAAAGAGATAGGAGGATCGTTGATTTTGATCAAGAAAAAATCACCAATGCAATTTTCAAATCCGCGCAAGAGGTGGGCGGAAGGGATAGAAGCGTAGCTGAGGAATTAACAAAACAAGTTGTCAGAGATGTCAAAGAAAAACATACAGACGGATCTAACCCAACGGTGGAAGAGGTTCAGGACATCGTTGAAAAAGTTTTAATCGAGAATGGGCGCGCTAAAACTGCCAAGGCATACATTCTCTACAGGCAAAAAAGGTCTGAGGCGAGAAGGGTTAAAGCAGCTTTAGGAGTAGTTGATGAGGTTAAATTACCCACAAACGCTTTGAATATCCTTGCGGCAAGATACCTGAAAAAAGATGAGAGGGGAAGGGTAGTTGAATCTACCTCGCAAATGTTCAGAAGGGTTTCCGAAGGTATAGCATGGGTTGAGATGGAGTATGGTAAATCTGAAATGGAGGTAAAGGCGTTAGAACAAGATTTTTATGATATGCTGGTAAACCTTGAATTTCTACCCAATTCACCTACTTTAATGAACGCCGGTGTTAAAGAAAAGCTCAGCCTATCGGCTTGTTTTGTCATACCTATAAATGATAGCATTGAAGGAGTCTTCGATGCGTTGAAGATAATGGCCAAGGTACAGAAATCCGGAGGCGGAACTGGGTTTTCCTTTTCTAGATTGAGACCTTCAGGTGACATAGTCAAATCCACAACGGGAACTGCATCGGGACCCATAAGTTTCATGAAGATTTTCGACGCCGCCACGGAGCAAATAAAACAGGGCGGGAAGCGTCGTGGCGCTAACATGGGCATGATGAAGGTGAATCATCCTGACATACTAGATTTCATAGTTTGTAAAGAGATGGAGGGAACCATGAGAAACTTTAATATTTCTGTGGCGGTAACCGACGCATTCATGAAGGCAGTTAAGAGTGATGAAGATTTTAACTTGGTAAATCCTAGAAACGGAGAAGTCGTTAAGAAGTTAAAGGCAAGGGCAATCTGGAACTTGTTAATTACCTTAGCCTGGAAGAATGGGGAGCCCGGGATTGTTTTTATTGACAAGATTAACCAGCATTGTAATTCGACCCCTCTCCTTGGAGAGATCGAATCCACCAATCCATGTGGTGAGCAGCCTTTACTGCCATATGAATCCTGCAATCTAGGATCGATAAATCTCTCCAAGATGGTTAAAAAGGTCGATGCTAAATACGAGGTAAATTGGGAAAAATTAATGAAGACTGTAAAAAAAGCTGTAAGGTTTTTAGATAATGTAATAGACGCAAACGTCTATCCGGTTGACCAAATAGAGGAAATGACAAAAGGAAATCGGAAGATCGGTCTTGGTGTAATGGGATTTGCCGACATGCTTATTTTGCTTAGGATGTCCTATAACTCGCCACAAGCTTTCAAAATTGCTGAAAAGGTTATGAAATTTATAACAGATGAAGCGAGAAAAACTTCCGTTACGCTTGGTGAGGACAAGGGTAATTTTCCAAATTTCAAGGGGAGTAGATGGGATAAACTTAAATATAAAAACATGAGAAATGCTGCTTTAACAACCATAGCTCCCACCGGAAGCATAAGTGAAATAGCCAGCTGTTCCCAGGGGATAGAACCTATGTATTCCGTGGGCTATGTCAGAGGCATCTCCGAAAGTTTAGGCACAAATTTGGTTGTTATTAATTCATACTTTCAACAAACCGCAATTAAAAATGGCTTTTACAATGACTCCATCATGCAGAAGGTAATGAGTTCTACAAGTGTACAGGGTATATCAGAGATACCTAAAAATATAAGAAAAATATTCATCACCGCTCATGACCTTAAACCAGAAGACCATGTGAAAATGCAGGCAACTTTTCAAAAGCATGTTGATAATGCTATCAGCAAGACTGTCAATTTTTCAAACGAGGCCACCCCCCATGATGTGGAGAAGGTCTTTATGCTCGCCTACGATCGGGGGTGTTTGGGCATAACCGTTTATAGACACGAGAGCAGAAAGGTTCAAGTTTTAAAAACTGTAGCTGGGGCCATAGGTAAATGTGAAGTTTGTGAACTATGAGTTCACACCAAGGTAAATATAGATCCGAGTTAATGGATTAGATTTTCTCACTAAGATTATCAAAATTGATATAGCCCGTTTAAAGAGGATAAAATTAAAAAAGCTATAGAACTTTCCCAGACCTAGTATTGTTCGTTATCAGAAATCATTAGAAAATAGTCCAAACTCACCTATGATCATTTAATCCTAAAATGATAACTAATCAGTATATCCTAATCTTTTGCGAATTCTAACATTAATAAAAGTAAATACCTTATCTTTTTGGGCATAGTTCAGTCTTTAAGACGAGTTTCCATGAATTAAATTGCGTTTTCCTGAAATTTCTAGATTTACCTTATTATTGCCTTGACTGTTCATGCCATCATTAAGCTTGCTTGCTAATTATTTCAAACTCTCCTCAATGATTTTCTTTTCTTCTTCGGTTATCCCGTACAGCTTGTAGACTAGCTCGTCGATCTCCGCGTTCGTTCTCTTGATTTCTTCTTCTATCCTCTGCCGTTCATCGGTCTTTTTGTCACCGAGTTCGTTGAGACGTTTGTTGAAGGCGAGCATTTTGTCTGCCAACCCAATTATTTTATTGTAAAGTGTTTTTTCCCTTGAATTATGAAAGTTGATTTTTTTAATAGGAAGTTGTTCCAGATACTGCTTGCGATATTCTAAATAATCCCCCCCGATATGTACTGCCCAAAATCTTGCTCTAAAATAAAAATCCTGAAGTTTAGAATTTAATAATCCTGTGATGTATTTTAAATTGGTATTGGGGTCTACTCCCGAGATAAGATGAATAGTTTTAAGACAATGATATTTTTCTTCATCATAATATGCGTAAGGTATCA
>CAYFIY010000051.1:0-4323 GCA_964343275.1 Hadarchaeota archaeon (SeqCode) | reverse complement strand
ATGATAAAATAGTTGATGTGGGCAAAACAGATGCCATATCTAATAAATATAAAGCAGATAGGATAATCGATGCAAAAAAGAAGGCCGTGATGCCTGGTTTGATAAACACCCACATACATTCCGACCTGATTAGAGGTACCGCGGATGATTTACCTTTGGTGCCATGGCTGGACAATTTCGTATGGCCATGGCACAAAATCCTAACGCCAGATATCGCTTACGTCACATCGCTCTTAACGTACTCGGAATCGCTGAAGTCTGGAACAACGTGTTTGCTGGACATGTTCAGATTTATGCACAGGTGCGCGGACGCCGCAAAGGAAGTAGGGATCAGGGCTGTCCTTTCACCGATGGCGGCAGATTCACCAGAGTACAATTACTTGGAGAGCTTTGGGGACAACGAAAAATTAGTTAAAGAGAGAAACGGCTTCGCTGGAGGGAGGGTAAGAATCTGGTTCGGAATGGAATGGCCTTATATGAGTTCCGATGAATTTATGAGAAAAATAGTGGAGGGGTCCAAGAAGTACAAAGTCGGAATTCACACCCATTCGAGCGAAATCAAGGACGAGTGGGAAATGGCCATGAATAGATTCGGGAAGCACTCGATTGAGGCTTTTGACGACAAGGGGTTGCTTGGCAAAAACACAGTTATAGCACACTGCTGTTGGTTGACCGACAAGGAGAGGCGGTTGCTGGGCACAACTAAAACAAATGTTGCACATTGTTCCATAAGCAATCAAAAACTGGCAGACGGGGTAGCTCCAGTTCCAGAGCTGATTAAATACGGGGCAAACGTCAGCCTGGGTACCGACGGCCTGAAGGAAAACAACACAGCAGACATGTTTGAAGTAATGAAGTTCGCCTCCTTGCTGCACAAAGTAACGAGGCTGGAAGCCACTGTTTTGCCGGCCATGCAGACCCTTGAGATGGCCACCATAAAAGGTGCCCAATCCTTGGGATTGGAAAAAGAGATAGGGTCTATCGAGCCGGGCAAAAGGGCTGATATCATATTGGTGAACCTACATAAGTTGCGATTGACGCCGGTACTATTCGGCGAATACTTCAACGTAATATCCCATCTTGTCTACGCCGCACATGGAGACGATGTGGAAACGGTCATCGTTGACGGAAAAACTGTGATGGAGGACCGCGTACTGAAGAATATCGACGAGGACAAGTTGATTAAGACTGCGACTGAAACCACTGAAAGAGTGATGGAAACAAGAAAACAGTTCTTGCTCAAAGCGTAAAACCAACTCAAACTTCCACAAGTCTAACTCTCATCTCTCCAACATAGTTTGGAAAAATACGTAAAACAGTGATAAACATCCCGGAAAGTTTTTTAAAGGAGCTTTAGAATTCAACACGGAGGTATTGTTAAATGTCGATTTTAATAAAAGATGCTCGTTTTGTAATTTGTGATGAAAATAAAGTTATTGAAAATGGGGCAGTGTATATCGAAGAAGATAAAATTGTTGATGTCGGCGAGAGTGATCAACTAAAGAAAAAATATAAGGCTGACGTAACAATTGATGCAAGAAAAAAAGCTGTCATGCCTGGATTGATTGACTGCCATTGCCATGTGGGTCAGGTTCACAATCGAGGGATGATTTGGTGGGCCGTAACGCAACGAGGCGCAATGCGACCAAAAGATAAGTTTGATATCCTCGAGAAGTGGATTTGGCCTGGCTATCTTTTTCACAGCTCTGAGACCACCTATGATGTAGAGTTGGTTGCGCTCCTTGAGATGATAAAAAGTGGGACAACGACCCATGCGGATTGTCACATTTTTCCAGATTCTATGGCCAAGGCAGCAATGAAATCTGGAATTCGAAAGGTTTTGTGTCCCCAGATACAAACCAGATGGAAATTGCCGGATGCTGAAAGTCCTGAAGATTATCTAAAGATGACAGAGAGAATTATCCAAGAGTATGATGGCTCCCAAAATGGGAGGATTAGAGTAAAAGTTCATCCACATTGGGTCTTCAGTAGCGAAAAGGAGTACCTTGAAAAATCCGCGGAAATTGCCAGAAAATATAGTGTTGGAATAGGTATACACATGGCTGAGGATCTAACAGAACTAGATATAGCAAAAGATAGACATGGGAAGGGACCCGTTGAGTACTTAAATGACGCAGGTTTACTGGGCCCCAAAACAATTGGATTCCATTGCATATGGCTAAACGATAAAGAAATACGTCTTTTCAAGGAAACTGGCACTGCTGCAGCTCATTGTCCAAGATCGAACCTGATGGCAGGATTTGGTGTTGCGAGGGTCCCCGAATATCTGGAACAAGGAGTCACAGTTGGTTTGGGCACGGATTCACCTCAGTTGGGACATGCCTTGGACATATTTGATGAAATGAAAGTTACTTATCTACATAACGTCGCCCGTGTCTCACCAGGCGAGGGGTCAATGGTAAAATTCCGACCATCAATCAGGATATTTCCTGGAACTATCTTTGCGATGGCAACCAAAGGCGGTGCAAAGGCTCTCAACCTAGAAAATGAAGTAGGTACTTTGGAAAAGGGCAAGAAGGCTGATGTAATAATAGTCGACCTCAAACATCCGAAATTCTACCCACCCAAAATGCAGAATATAGTCACCATGATGACCATGGCGGCAAACGGTAGCGACGTGGACACGACGATAGTGGATGGAAAAATTTTGATGGAGAGTAGAAAAGTAAAAACTATAGACGAGCCAGCAGTTTTGGAGAAGGCTAGTGAAATTGCAGATGAATATTATAGGATGGGGCCAGAAAAATGGCCCTATTATTTTTGATTATTTGTGTTCACGAAACTTTTACACCCTGCGCATAAGTAGTCACAAATAAAGTAATTATTGACATTGGTAAATGATTTTACGATAAGATTAAATAAAAACTAAGGAAAACATTGAAACTTCATAGGTTGATAATTAGAATAGTATTTTTAATTAATATCCGCTACAGTCCCCAGAACTCTTCTGGTGGTGCAGAATTAGGAACAACCACGTATACCCCTTGAATAATTCTCTCTTTAAAATCATCTAGTTCACTAATAATATCTGCAGGTATATCATCAGGAAGATGTATTAGAAAATCTGCGCCTCCATCGGCCATATTCTTGAAATACTCTTTCGATTCAAACTTGTCTTCGATCACGCTGGAGACTATCTCATCTAAAATCGGGTCAAGAATCCAGTAGTCGCTCGAAATCACTATTTCTTGAGCTCCAGCTTGGAATAGTCTGGCTAATTGTGCCGCACAGAGATACACCCCCCTTTCCGAGGCCGCCTCTTCTACTCCTGTTGCCCCAGAGTAGAGAATGTCAGCGCCTTGGTCGATCATGGCGAATGCTGCTTCTTTAGCGGACACTGGGTCAAAAAAGGAATATATATAAGCGAGTTTGACATCTGCATCAGGGTTGGCCGTCTTCACTCCCTCAATAAATGCATTGTTGCGTTGATTATTATTTATTACTGGAATCGTCCCCACTATCCCAACTACATTGGTCTCGGTCATCTTCCCGGCAAGATATCCATTTAAAAATGAGGCTTCGTGTATGAAAGCATCATAATGACCCACATTGGGCGGTATCTCTTCAGGGGGCGGATAGAGAATATGGAGTTCAACTCCTCCACCAGCTCCAATGCACACTACTTCTGGATAATCCCCAGCTACAGCTCTGATAGCATCCGGAAACCAGGATGTAAAAAAGATGATATCATAACCCTTGTCAGCATAAGAACGTGCGACACGCTCAGCGTCCGGAATTCCAACGCTCTCAGAAAAGTCAAATACTAGGTCATACTTTTCTTCCATCCTCAACATAGGTTCATGTTGGAGTATGTCCCATGTGGTGGCAAATACGCTTGGAGTCCAATGTATCGCAGCCATCTTAAGTTGCGGCGGGGTTGTTGCGGTAGGCGTGATCTCGTGCGTGGCAGTGGGCGGAGCAGTGGTGGTAGCCGTGGCCGTGGCCGTGACCGTAGTAGGCGCGGCCGTTGTAGGTGCTGCGGTAGGTGATGCTGCAGGTTGGGTTCCCATGTAAGCTGCTGCTGCAACTATAACAACGATAATTATAACTATAGCTAGTGCAGCTGGTTTTGGAATATTCCTTCCTCCTACATTGTCACTAATAACCAGCATTTAAATATCTATTGATTTTATTGCCTTGCCATTAACTGGATAAGCCAAAGTAGAAAAGGGCTTAAAACCTAGAATAGCCGAAAATAAGTTTTAAACGTGTTATTTTAGGATCTATCGTTCCGCTCTAGTGAATGGGACGCCCAATGCCGCTGGCGCATTTTATTAGGATCTCATCGAAAGCGTTCATGAA
>CAYFIY010000050.1:0-4394 GCA_964343275.1 Hadarchaeota archaeon (SeqCode) | reverse complement strand
AGTGGGACAATCGGTGAACTCGAAATAAATGTAACCAACGCTGGAACTTTGGACGCTCAATTCTTACGAGTGAAGGTAGCGAATTCTCCACCCATGTCCGAGATCACCCCTAACAACATATACATAGGTCGTTTGAAGTCTGATGATTACACAACCGAAAAAATGTCTTTAAAAGTATGGGATGGACTACCAGCGGGTATTTATCAGGTGGATTTTGATCTAGTTTACCGAGGTCCATTTGGGGAAGAATTCTCGGAAACACAAGCTGTTGAAATTGATGTCCTTTCTGCGAGCGATCTTGGAAACGAGTCACAAGACCCAGTTTTAGCGATTGGACTTGTCATAATTTTTGGTATCTTGATTATTTTTTATTTCTTGAGGAAGAGGAGAAAATAATGTATGCTAAAGGAGTACCTTTTCCTTATATTCCGAAACTTGACTCAGAGAAGGTTGAGGAGCGGCCTGACCACCATTGGCGTTGTCATAGGGATAGCTGCTATCGTAGGAATGGTCTCAGCGACCCAAGGAATTACTACCTCGATTAGCAGCGAGCTTGAAAAACTCCAAGGCAATACAATCATAATCGCTCCAGAAATTCAAAGCAGTGGCTTTGGTGGCGGATTTGCCGCGAGCGGCGCGTTATCAGAAAAGGACGTCGACACTATTTTAGGCGTATCCGGAGTGCGAGTGGCATACGGAGAGATCCAGGCATCCGTACTCGTAGAATATGGGGATGAGAAGCAAGGTTTGACCATCGCGGGTGTTTCGCCCAGCTATTTTCGAGAGTTGAATGCACTGGGTATCGACTTAGGGAGACATCTAAAAGACTCTGACGGCCTTGCTGCGGTCATTGGCAGTTCTGTCGCTTACGAAACTTACGATAAGGACATCAGCATGAGGAAGAAGATTATCATAAGCGATGAGGAATTCCAGGTTATCGGCATTCTAAATAAGGGCGGCAGCATGTTCATGAGAGCTGATTCTACAGTCTACATCCCGAAGAAGGAAATGAGAGAACTATTCCAACTATCTCCAGAAACTGTGGAAACAATAACCGTAGGAGTAAAGACCGACGCAGACATAAACGAGGTGTCAGATAGAATTTCAGAAGTTCTGCGCCGCTCTCGCAAGGTAACCGAGGGCAACGAGGACTTTACGGTAGTAACCCCCAACTACATACAGAACGTTGTAGGGCAGATATCCAGCCTGATGACGATCCTACTTGGTGGCATAGCAGGAATCTCTCTAATCGTCGGGACAATCGGCATCACTAACATCATGTACGTGACTGTATCAGAGAGGACAAGGGAAATAGGCGTCATGAAAGCCATAGGATCGACGAATCGCAACATACTTTTTTTGTTCGTTCTTGAGTCTGGCATCATAAGCCTCATTGGCGGGATCATTGGGGTCGCCCTCGGCTTAGGAATGGGCGAAGGGTTACTTTTTGTTTCCAGTTCCGCCTTCGGAGGTTCTGAGTTTGGAGGTGGAATGTCTGAAATGTTCCAGACGGGAATCGTAATTATACCCGAACTGATCGTGGGGGTAATAGCCTTGTCTTTCTTTGTGGGCGCGTTAGCGGGATTGTTACCGGCAAGAAAGGCATCGAAATTAAACCCAATAGAAGCGCTTCGCTACGAATAAAAAATCGTGCAATAACCGGACCGAGTTCTTAATCTTGAATCAGTAAAAGGAAAGCCAATCAAACCAAAAATAACACTTTTTAGCCATAATTAATTTATCACTCATTTTCTACCAGCGAAGTAGCGATTTATCCCGTTGACCATTGCGTCCACACTTGCTATAACCACGTCCTCCCGCACGCCCTTGGCAATGTACAGGTTCCCACGCTCGTCATCGAGTTTTACGGTGACCTCCGCCAGCGCGTCGCTCCCCCCAGTAATGGCTTCCAAATGATATTCCTTTAGATTCAACTTAGAAATCTCGCCCATGACTCCGCGTAACGCTGAAATCGCTGCGTCTACTGGTCCTACTCCCGTTGCAGAACCAATCCTCTCTTCACCACGAACCGCGATTTTCACAGAAGCTGTTGAGGTGATGGTGCTTCCGGTGGTAACTGTGACCTCCTTTAACTCAACCATTTTCTGCTCCTCCGGGAGCGCTCCGATCACGCTCTCGGCAATGGCACGCAAATCCAAATCAGTTATCTGCTTACCCTTATCGCCTAGAACCTTCACTCTGCGTGTTATCTCCAGCAGTTTATCCCGTGTCGTTTTTACCCCAATATTACGGAGCTGCTTCTCCACGGAATGCCGACCTGTGAGCTTACCCAAGCTGAATAATCGGTGGTGTCCAACTATTTCTGGAGAAATAGGCTCATAGGTACCCGGAAACTCGATCACCCCGTGAGCGTGTATGCCGGAAACATGGGCGAACGCGTTATCCCCCACTATTGCTTTGTTTGGAGATACGGAAACTCCTGTCAAACGTTCCACTAAATTCGAAGTCTCAGTTAGCAATTCAGTTTGGATTCGTTGCTTGACACCATAGAATGCCTCGAGAACCATTACAACCTCCTCGAGGGCTGCATTTCCGGCGCGCTCACCAAGACCGTTGACTGCTACTTGGATCTGCTCCGCTCCGGCTTCTACGGCCGCAAGAGAGTTGGCCACAGCCATCCCTAAATCATCATGACAGTGAACGCTTATTGGAGCCTTTATCGAAGACTTTAGCTGTTTGATTAGATAGTACATTCCACGAGGGGTTATAGCGCCGACGGTATCGGGGACGTTAATTCGGTCAGCACCGGCATTAACCGCGGATTTGAGAATCTCGCTAAGGTAGCCCAAATCCGTTCTTGTGGCATCCATCGCCGAAAACTCAACGGTGGTTCCGTGACCCTTTGCATACTCGATAAACTTGACTGCCTGTTTTAAAACCTGTTTCTGGGTCTTCTTGAGTATGTATTTCAGATGCAGATCTGAGGTGCTTATAAAAATATGTATGCAATCCACATCGCAATCGAGCGCGGCGTCTACGTCCTCCTTGACCGGCCTTGCTAGGGCGCAAATTTCCGCCTTTAGTCCAGCCTTGGCTATCTCTGCGACTGCCCTACGCTCACCATCGGATGATACTGGAGTCCCAGCCTCAATCGTGTCTACACCGAGCCTATCGAGTTGCTCTGCAACCAGCATCTTCTGTTCAGGTGTAAGCGATACCCCTGGCGTTTGATCACCATCCCTGAGTGTGGTGTCAAAAATCCTGATACCCGTGGGTAGTTTTATCTCTTGTCTAACCTCTTTTATGAAGTTGCTTACGAAAACTTCGTTCTGCATTAAACCACTCAAATTTACCTTAGTATTTAATATAACGTTGCCTTATAAGATGCTTAAATATCCATTATTAAAGCTAGGACAAAATTGGGAATTATGCTTTTATAATATATTTTGAGGTTAAAAATACATGTAAATATCAAAATTATCGCTTTAAACTAAAAGATGGACGATATATTATGAAATTTGATGAGCCTGTTAAGAACCTTTAGCAATGGAAGCAGGATATAAAACTAACCTTACGAAGAAATCATTTCGAAAAATCATAGTTATCATTACTAAAAAAAAATTAGGTTGAATCATGACAGGTTTAGTTTTGTCATGAAAACACCTGAGACAAGAAGATATATTCGGATATAAAAACATGGAGAGGAAATGGGATATATCATGTGATATCCTGTATAACATGAGGTTATTGTTTGACGAGACATAAATTGAAGATATTAGATACAACCCTGCGAGATGGCGAGCAAACCCCAGGGGTTTCCCTAACCCCAAATCAAAAGCTGAAGATAGCCAAATCTCTCGACGACCTTGGGGTCGACATAATCGAAGCTGGATCGGCGATAACCTCTGAAGGCGAGCGCAGAGCCATGAAATTAATATCCAAGGCCAGACTCGATGCCGAGATCTGCAGTTTTGTGAGAGCGGCTAAATCAGACATCGATGCGGCTTTGGCTTGCGATGTCGACAGCATACATTTGGTGGTTCCTACTTCGAACATCCACCTCAAATACAAATTAAAAAAGACTAGGCGCCAAACCAAAAAAATGGCATTAGACTCTTCACAATATGCGCTTGATCATGGATTAATAGTCGAACTATCATCTGAGGATGCCAGCAGAACTGACTTTAGTTTTCTGCTGGAGGTATTATCGGAAGGTGCTCGTTTAGGAGTACAACGAGTTTGCGCCTGCGACACGGTAGGGATACTGACTCCCGAAAGTTCGCGCGAATTGTATTCCAAGCTCTCAAAAAAACTAAATGTCTCTGTGTCAGCTCACTGCCACAATGACTTCGGGATGGCTACTGCAAATACCATTGCTGCTGTTTTAGGCGGTGCGGGTGAAATCCATACCACCATCAATGGGCTAGGTGAAC
>CAYFIY010000049.1:0-4709 GCA_964343275.1 Hadarchaeota archaeon (SeqCode) | reverse complement strand
CAAGCGACGACTCTTTAGCAGACGAAGTCTTTGAGGCCGGATTAATACTTGCCGAAAGAATCGGGGCATATTGTTTAGATACCGAGAGAGTTGTAAGAGTGACGGAGGGAGAGATAAAAGATGCTCTTAAAGAAGCTCCAAAAGAACTGGCAGTTGGATTTGGAAAAGACGCAAGAAATATTGTTGTTAGAAAACCTGGAAGTAAGGAGATGCCCCACATCATAGGGGCCGGAGCGACCCCTCTTTCAGAGGAACTCCATGTAAAAATAATGAAGTCCATAGCTTTACAACCCATAGACTCGATTACCTCCTCAAACATGTATGAGGTTGGTGGTAGGACAATTGTTGGAATGCCTCTTGAAGTGTACGCTACTAGAAGAGCCATCGAGTGGACCAGAGAAGCCATAAAAAGGGCGGAAAGACCCGGACTGTACCTGTTGGGATATCCATTAAACACGAGGGCTTACGTCATCAACTCTTTGTTAAACGAAGAGTATTTGCGACCCACGGATGGGATATGTTGCTCCCACTTACCAGAGGGCTTTAAACTGCAGTATGATGTTCTCACCGCATCTCATGCTGCACGCGAATATGGGTGTAGCATATTTGACCATACCACTGGACACGTTGGCTCATATTCTGGTGGCCCAGAAGGAGCACTAATTCAAGATATTGCCGGCACTATTTTAGGGCAAGTCCTTTTGGGTTATGATATGGTATTTTATACAATTATTAATGCCCTTGATACCCAATTAAATGATGTTCCCGAAATCTTTTGGGCTAAGAGCATGATTTCTTCGGCTTTATCAAGAAACACTAATGTGAAGATATACGCAACTCGACAATCTGGTTCAGAGCCGGGTTGTAAGGAATGGTTCTTGCAAGCAGCTCAACTAATCCTCACCTGGGTTCCATCTGGAGTAACTATATTTCAGGCTGGCGGCAGACCAACTGCGCCACGTAGGGAGAACCTAACTGGACCTTTAGAGGCTAAATGGTGCATTGAAACCGTTCGAGCTGCAACCAAATTGAAAAGGAACGAAGCTAGTGAAATAGTCAAAAAAATTTGTGATGATTTAACAAAAGAAAAATTAACACATGGGCAATTCAGGGGGAAGAGCTTCGAGGAGGCTTATGATGTAGCTACCCTACAGCCACAAAAAGAGCATCTTGAGCTTTATAATAAGATGTATAAGGAAATTTCTGATCTAGGCGTGCCATTATCCTAATTAGTTTTTAGATTTTCGTCATTCTACCGTCCGATACTCAGATCTTAGTTAAGAAAATACTCTTCTTAAGCAGAATCGCATATTAACGTGTAATCACGTGCATTAAGAACGGTTTACATAATCCTCAGTATTACTTATGGGTAAGTCCTGAATTAAACGACGAAAACAATATTATCTCAACGAACTTTTCTTATGGATAGATAATCTAAAATATCAATATGGTTAACGGGAGGCGGTTTCATTCAAGTGGTATTCCAAAGTCCTTTATCCGGTTGTACATCCTCCCATAGAGATCAGACAACTCTTTTTTCGGCTTGAACGTTATCATGTCATAACCTTCGTCGAAGCTTAGCCCTTTTTTGTATTTAGCTAGTTCCTCCATTGGAATTAATGGCAAAATCTCCTTCACGATATCGTTTGCCTCTTTTCTATTCAGTTTGGATCCGGCTAGGGTTAACTCTATGCACCATTTGATGTCAAGTGGTCCTCCTACATTCAACCGTTTAGGGCGATTAGGTCTACCCGAAGCAGCTATAGTAGCAGTCCCGGAAGGCATAGAACCAATTTGAGCCGCTGTCTCCAGGAACCACCGCTCAAGACCAGGTTCTGACCCCGTTATAAAAGTCGGGATATTCTTGAGGTTAGTATTCCTAGAACCCGCCTGAATTATCAGGTTCTTCGCCCAAACACATTCCGGAGTATTACTCAAATCGAAATTTTGTACAATAGCAACATAATTAAGGGTATAGTCATATTTGAGGAGCGCCGCACCTAGTAAGTTGGCAGCTAAGTTGTGGATCACGGCGGTCTCAAATGTCCCAGCAAACCCACCGACATCCGCGGATACGTTATCAAATACAAAACACCCATATTCGTGCGCTACATGTGCGGATATGAGGACATCGTCTTGGAGTTTATAACCCTCTGGGAGATGAGAACAACATACCCCGTCCGTTGGTCTCAGATGGTCTGAATCCATTGACCCTAGAATGACGGAGGCTTTCGTATTAAGCGGATAACTTGACAGATGCAAACCTGCTTTGCCCGCTCTTCTAATTCCCTCTCTAGCCCATTCGACTGCTCGCCTAGTGGCATATGTTTCCAACGGTGTACCCCTGATTCGCCTACCTGCGATATCCCACATGTTAAATATCTGTCCGTATCCATCGATTGGTAGAGATGCCACAGACTGAGCAATGGGGACGCATAAACGCTCTTCATATGGAGCGGCCGTCGCTCCCCAGATAAATGGCACGCTTCTTTCATCGGGACGTCTGGCTATCATCCTCCTAGAATCTCTTCCGGCTCCAACCGTAATTTCTCGAGGGACCGCTTTAACAGCTTCTTTAATTTCATCCTCAGAAACATAAAAAACTCTCCCATGATCCGTGGCATACACCCCAATTTCGGCGGCAAGAGTCAAAGCTGCTTCAAAGACCTCGTCAGCAAGTTTGTCATCGCTAGGGACCGGGTTCTCCGGATCGTACCTTAGACCAATTTCTTTCGCTTTTTCTTTTAATTTTTGGAAAAGCCGTAGGTTGTAATCCAGTTCCCCCATTTTTTCTCCTGCCCACATTCTGTCCACAATATCCAGAAAATCTAGCAAAGTTATCACTCCTTTTAAACAATCTTTGTTACCTTGGCGACGGCATCAGTGGCATTATCCGCCCAATCATCTGCACCTATCTCCCTCGACCATTCTTCGGAGATAGACCCGCCACCGATAATTACTCTATATTTTTTCCGCACGCCCAAGCGACTTAATTCTTCTATCAAATCTTTTTGAACTGGTGTTGTTGTCGTCATAAGAGCTGAGACACCAATGATATCAGTACCTACTTCCTCTGCTTTCTCAATGAAATCTTCCACAGAAACATCTTTTCCGAGATCATAGATTTCAAAACCCTCAGCTTTACACAAAGCAGACACAATATTCTTTCCTATGTCATGGATATCTCCTTTTACTGTCCCTATTACAATTTTTTTCTTTTCTTCTTTTTCTGTTCCTTTAGGTAGAGCAGATTCAAGAACTTTCATTGCGCTATCCGTCGCATTGCTCGCGATTATCAATTCTGGCAGACAAATTTTCATTTTACTGAATTTTTCACCCATATTTCTTATGACAGCGGTAGCGGCATGAATAGCATTTATAGGATCAGCTTTGGTTGTTACATATCTATCAGCAGCGTTTATTGCCGCTTTTTCGTCATAACTTTCTATTGCCTTAATTAAATCATCGATTTCATTCATGCTATCGATTACCCATCTAGTTAGAAATTTAAGGTTTAATAGCATGCCGACTTTGTATAAGTGTTAACCTAACTAAATGCGCAAGCACATGCGAAAGTGCATCGGCTAATAGAAAAACATTTTATTGTAGGATTATTTGCCGTTGTGCTCATCTGATCCAGGGATGTTGTTACATGCTACGAGCGTTGGCAGCAAGAGCTTAGCTCATCTACATTAAACAATAGACGAACAATTATTAAGTTATATGCTATGAAAGAAAAAGACAGTTTAAGGCAAAAATTCGTTTGTAAATATATCTTGAATATCTGTTAATTCACTTGTTATAAAACCAGAGTCAAACAATAGTTTTTGGACGTTAAGCCAACCATCTGTATCTGAGTACCCGAACGCACCCCAATCATCCCATCTCATGGTACTCTTCCATAATTCCCCAAGTGTTCCCAACTCAGC
This sequence comes from Hadarchaeota archaeon (SeqCode), assembly GCA_964343275.1. Taxonomy (GTDB): domain Archaea; phylum Hadarchaeota; class Hadarchaeia; order Hadarchaeales; family Hadarchaeaceae; genus Hadarchaeum. The sequence continues at coordinate 780 of CAYFIY010000049.1, read as the reverse complement.
GTCATAATCTAAATCTGGATTATACGACAATAGTATCTCAATTGCCTCTTCCTCATGCTCGCGCGCGTAATTCCATCCTTCAAGAGTTGCAGCTACCACTGCTCTCACTGTATTTGGGTTATGTTTTATGAAACTATCATTTGCTATTATGGCATGGTTGTACATATCAACATCATAATCCACGGCTCTTATTAACCTTATATCCGGGGCTTTCAAGCTGTGCCTATAGATTTCAACGTCATAATCATTAGCAGCGTCTACCAAGTCCGCCAAAATAGGCCCTATCGCATCATATCCTAAAGGAACCTCAGTTATAAGATCAGTGTCTATTCCCAACTTTTCCATTAATACATCATAGATTATTGAAGTTGTACTGGATCTAGCTATACCTATTCTTTTACCAACAAAATCATGGGGTGTTTGAATGTCGGGGTCGAGTGTAATAAAGCAGGTTGGATTATGTACGTGGAGCAACGCCACACTTTTTGCCGGGACGCCCTTTGTCCTACCAGTAATGAGTGTTGGCCCAGTAGATATTCCGATATCCACTCCTCCAGTACCTATCACTTGAGTTACAAACGTGCTACCTTGACCAACCTGAATTTCAACATTTAACCCCGCATCTTCATAGAATCCCTTGCCCAAGGCAACGTAATTCCCCACGAATTGTGCACTCGGTATCCAACTTATCATAAACGTTATATCAGTTTTCTCGGGAGTTGTTGGTGGTGCCGCCGTCGTTGTTTTCGTTGCTGTTGTTGTTGCTGTTGCCGTTGCTGT
>CAYFIY010000048.1:0-5364 GCA_964343275.1 Hadarchaeota archaeon (SeqCode) | reverse complement strand
TAATAAATGGAAAAAACAAGTTTAATCGTTGGAATCGTTGTTATAGTAGTAGTTATAGCAGCAGCAGCTTACCTAGGAACCCAACCTGCAGCACCACCCACCACGACACCTACAACGGCCGCGCCTACCGCGGCTACAGCCACGGCTACGGCCACGGCTACGGCCACAACTACCGAGATAATTCCAGTAGAGAAACTGAAGGTGGCTTTGGTGATTGATGCCCCAACTATCACATCCCACTCGTGGTACATAGCCCAGTATGATGGCTTGTTAGTAGCGCAAGAGAAGTATGACTTTGAATTAGAATATACGGAAGGTGCAGCTGTTGCAGAAGGCGAACGTGTTGGGCGATCTTATGCTGACAGGGGTTTTGATGTTCTCTTTTATGGAAGTTGGTACCCTGATTCTATCAAAGCGATAGCCGAAGATTTCCAAGATGTCGTGGTTATGGGCGCTGGTGGAGGGACCGAGCTCCATGTAATTTACCCGCCCCCGGAACAAGTTCCACCCAACGTGGGACACTATGACAGTTACCTTCATGAGGCTGCGTATCTGTGCGGATACCTTGCTGGAAAAATGACTGAAACGGATAGTCTTGGAATGGTAGGACAGTACCCCGTAGCAAATGCCAACAGGTACTATAACGGATTTGTCCAAGGAGCTAAGGATGCTAATCCAGATGTGGAAATAAATATGACTTGGATTTTTTCCTGGTATGATCCAGCGACGGCCAAGGAAGGAGCAATAGCGCTCATCGAAGGAGGAGCTGACTTTATATTTTCTGATGCGTCTGGAGCTTGGGAAGGAGCTATAGATAAAGGAGTGTATTACATGAATGGGCAATTGGAACACCCAGCAACAACAGTCGCTCCAGAGGTGACTATAGCTAGCATCAACTGGATTCTTACCAAACAATTTGATGAAGTAATTTCTAGCGTTATAGACGGTACCTTTCAAGCCAAAGAGTATTTCCTTGGCATGGCCGATGGCGGATCCGAATTTAGACTGCATCTTCCTGATGAAGTACCATCAGACATTCTGAGCGAAGTCATTGAGCTTGAAGATAGAATAATCAACGGTGAGCTAGTAATAGATCCCGTCATCATTGATCCAATAGATTACTGGAGACTATCGTAAGGTCCACAAACCAAGCTGCTTGTAAAAAGTGACATTGACCTCCTTTTAATAATTTGAAGAACGCCCTTTTAAATCGCCTACTTTACAATCCGCAATAAAATTGAGCGGCGAATAACCAACAACTTTGCATGACTTTACGAGCAGACGGGACTTTATTAGCAAAGTCCTTCTACTCACTAATCTCAAATTCTTTTTTGATTAGTTGTAGTGCCTCAATACTCTTGACTACCTCGGACAAATGTTGATATGTAGAATAAACATCTGAAACTTCCCACGGAACAAGAGAATGCCCGATGTCTTCTGGTAATCCAGTTACTTCTTTATCTATTTTTTCCAAAGATTTTCTATCCGAAACTGCGATAATCTTCTAGACGCTTACGTCTCTCCTAGCTTTTTGCAAGTTAACTATCAAGCTATCTATCGAACCAGACTTGTGGACCTCAAATACATATTTCACGACAGCCTAAAATGAATACTCTCCGAATCCGGTTTTCTACGCTAGAATAGCGGGCCCGGAGGGATTTGAACCCTCGACCAATCGGTTAGCTCCCGGTTTGACCGATAAGAGCCGATTGCTTTTGGCCGCATTTGCGTCTACCAGACTGAGCCACGGGCCCTGAATTGATTTAACCAGTTCCTAATTAAGTATTTACGATATAATGTTGGTTTTCATCGGGCTTGGGCTTGGCATGGACGGGATTTCGCTTAGAGGGCTAGAGAAAGCGAGAGAGTCTAATGTAGTTTACGCCGAGCTGTATACAAGTTTAATTCCGGACCTCGAACTCAAACAGCTTGAGCGTAAGATCGGAAAATCGATTAAAATAATTGGACGCGATGTGATCGAAGAAAATCCGGAAAAAATTTTAGAACAGTCAAAGAAAAAAAGTACGGCCTTTCTTGTTCCTGGGGACCCCATGGTGGCTACTACTCACATCGATTTACGCCTTCGAGCCGCAAAGGCTGGAATCGAAACCAGGGTTATTCATGCGGCCTCTATATTCTCCGCGGCCGCCGGTTTAATTGGCCTCCAGAGCTACAAGTTCGGCCCTTCTGCTACTATCCCCTTCCCAGATAATCTTTCTACGAGGCCGTATGAAATCTTGGCCGAAAATGTCAAAAGGGGACTTCATACATTACTGTTGCTCGATATCAGGGATGGGCGGGCCATGACTTCTAAAGAGGCCATAGCGATAATGCTTAGACTCGAGAAAAGGTTAAGCAAAAAGGTTTTTACACCCGATACCCTTTTGGCAGTTGTTGCGCGCGCTGGTTCTGACGATGCAGTTGTCAGGTCTGATCGCATAGAAAAACTTCAAGGTCGTGACTTCGATTTACCCAATATACTGGTTGTTCCGGGCAAGTTACACTTCATTGAGGCCGAGGCGCTCCGAATTTTTGCTGGCGCGCCAGAGGAGACCGTATCATGATATTCAGTTCGGCCATAACACCTAGCGAGATGAATGAAATTGAAACCCGTTCTGAAAAAATGGGCGTTCCCAAATCATTGCTCATGGAAAATGCAGGAAAGGCAATTGCTGATTTTATAGCATCTAAGATAGATCTTTCCAGAAAGAAAGTGACGGTGGTTACGGGTACTGGAAATAACGGCGGAGATGGTTTCGTCGCGGCAAGACACATGGAAGCTTATGCGGCGGTCATCAAGGTATTTCTGTTGGGTTCGGATGACGACATCAAGACCGACGAGGCCAAGTGGAACTTCAGAATTATCAAGGAAATGAGAAGTATCGAATTGTCTACGCTCCCCGATGGATTCTTTATGGATAAATTGAAGCGAGCTCTTTCTGAGGCAGAAATCGTAGTAGATGCGATATTCGGCATCGGTATAAATAGAGAACTCACAGAGCCTTATATTTCTGTGGTAGAGGCGATAAACTTCAGCAGGGCATTTAAGATTGCAGTTGATGTTCCGACTGGTTTAGATGCACTCACGGGAAAAATATTAGGAAAGTCCGTAAAAGCTGACGCAACAGTCACATTCCACAGAATTAAAAAAGGTCTACTCAACCAAGGAAGACTCACTGGGGAGCTAGTGGTTGCAAATATAGGCATACCGCCAAAAGCGGATTTGATCTAACCCTAAGCCATGCACCATTGGAATCGCTCTCAGAATCACTTATTTAACGCATTGTCACCGCAACAAGGCTAAAAAAATATTTAGTTTTTATTTAAACTCTTCCAATTTCTTTAATATTTTTCTCTTCTCTTGCGGATTTTTCCAAGTTAAGGAAGTATACCTCTTCCTTAGTTTAAAGTGTTCGTCTGACTCACCGGGTTCCCTCGGGAAAACGTGAGGTTTTATTACTTTTTTCTTTTTTTGATAAGACATTATTTATAAACTCCAAATCGTCAACATTCAAAACACAATCTAATATAGTATCGTTTAGGAAGCCTATAACATTTTCGCCACTATTTAGGTCTATAACTTCATGATTTTTCCAAGATTTGATTTCTATGTTTCACGGGCGGAAATTTGGAAATACGCTTTAAGATGGCTTCTTTTCTAGGGAGTGGAAAATGATATCGAGAAGTCCAGCGCAGATGACAGGATGACGTACTTTTGAGGGCGCAAACTAGCCGAGATGCAAAGTGAGGCACTACAGATTTCAATGCGGAGCTGTTAAAACGGATCCACGATAAAGAGGACTTGATGGCGATATGTTTAAATTCAGACTCTGACTCAAAAATCCACCTTGATACCATAAATGGATCGAAGGGTCGCATAGGGATCACCCAGTTTTAGTGATCGAACTCTATCCAAAATAGGCTCAGATCTATAACCGCGTGAAATTTCCTTCATATTTACATATGCAGTAGTGTTAGGTTCAGAATCGCTTTTTGTGACGATAACTTTTCCGCTAGGATAGAGAATAACTTTGGCAACACTATCTATTTTATTTAACTTATGACCTCCGCCATGGGGAAGGATATTCGCTTTCCTCAAATTATCGTACACCCACTCTTCAATCTCTCTAGGACCGGACATGATTTCTCTAATTTTTTTTGGAGAAATATTCATTTTACCTTTAACGAGATATGCTGATAAGCCATCGGCCAGTGTTAATACGAAAACTTCCCCCTCTTTAGTTACATTATTACATCCGATAACTGCTTCATTGAGTCCAGTCAATTCATAATGGTTTTGATTTGTTAGTATCTCATTGCTCCCAAAAATCTCTTCAAAAAGAAGTTTTCGCTTTCTTTTAGAGAAGTCACTTGCGTACTTACAACGTCTCGCATATTCTCGCGCATCATCACCCTGTAAAACATACGATTTACCTAATGGGGTTTGTATCTCTTCGGATCTTTCACGAGTAAAGTTGAGTAGTAGATCACGCATTTCATCCGAAGATGTGTGCAGAACTGCAACCATTTCTGGTAAACCAAGAACTTCTTGATTTTCAACTTCATATAAATTCAAAAAATGGCTACCTGAGCTGAAATTTCTTAACAATATTTTTTTACCATCAATCTCAATATTTTTTTCTTTCATCCTGTATAAGGTGTCTAATAATCTTTCGAGACCGAGATCATTTCTTACCGCGCCCACCAGCATGCCGCAAAAATCAGATTCCATATCGTTAAAAATGAGGTCATATGCGCCATCTCCCCATATGATTTTACACCCCTCAGGAACTGATGCATAAAATTTGTGGGGGGCGGTCTGAAACGTGAAGTCTGGCCCACCAATAATCATGGCTCGTGGTTTATACCCTAACTTTTCCTGAATGTAATGCATCTTAGCTAAATACAAGGTTGCGTTGATCCTGCCGATTTTTTCAGCGGAATCGTTAATTCCTAAACTAAAAATATATTTTTCGGCATTTCTAATTTTTTCGTTCAATTCTTTCCTTTTTAGTAGGTGGGATCCCCTTATGTCGTATTTCATTTAAATCAACTGAGAATGTGCATTATGATTCGTGTTGGAAAGCCTTAATGTTTTCCCATGGTTGGTAGCTGAATATGAATTCGTTAGGATCATGAAGATGGTTGATTTTCGCTCGAGTTATATGTAGGTGAGCCTCCACGAAGTTCAGTTCAGAACAAGTGAAGCGCGTACACGATGGCGCGAGATTGAGGGTTCTAATACAATGGCGCCCGAAAATTGATAAGATTGCGAGTTAGGTGATAAGTTTACGGAAGTCTTTTAACCTTAGAACGCAATGATTTAGTGGTGAAATTATTCCTACGAAGAAGAAAGCTGGAAAG
>CAYFIY010000047.1:0-5540 GCA_964343275.1 Hadarchaeota archaeon (SeqCode) | reverse complement strand
CAGTATCAACTTCGAAACCCTGAGCTTGATAGACGATAGCTGAAACAACATTTGGGTGTGGCGTTAAATGAGCATGTGAAAGATCCAAAAGAACGATATCGGCCTTTTTTCCAGGTTCGAGTGAGCCTAGTTCGTTTTCCTTCCCAACAGCCCGAGCGCCATCGATGGTAGCCATTTCTAACACTTTCTCGGCAGTCATGATCCCGGCATCTTGGTGATACCCCTTATGAATCAAGGCTGCAAAACGCATATCATTGATTATATTAACTGTATCGCTAGCGCTGGTGTTGTCGGTACCTAAAGCCACATTTACACCATATCTCATCATTGTTGGAACTGGCGCAATTCCAGACCCTAACGCAAGGTTGGTTACAGGGTTATGGGCAACGTGCGTGCCTGTTGTGGAAAGCAATCGGATATCACAATTACTAAGATGTACACAATGATTTAGCAGAGCACGTTTGCCGAGATAGTTGATGTTATTTAGATACTCAACCCCTGAGGCAAATGGTTTATCTTGTTGGGGAATTTCGGAAACATGCGTGGTTGTCATCAGGTCATATTTTTCGGCAAGCCTATATGCGCCGATTAATCCTTCATCTGTGACGACTCGGAGATATAATGGAGCAGGCCATATGCTTTGGCGACCATCAGCGTTGCCGTGATATTTCTTAATAAGAGATTCTATAATATGAAGTGCTTCTCCTGTTTCCATTATGGCTTCATCAGGGGTGCCATGCTTGACTGACGGCTCTTTAGCCATCTGGAATTTTACAATACATTTAAAATCTGGATCAAAAGTATCTTGAAACGCTCGAGCATAAACATTACGCATTCCAGCAGCATCATAAACATTTAATTTTGATTCAATGAGGTCCTTTATGCGGCTTAAACCTATACCTGCATCGTTTTCTACAAACAAAGTGATCCCCGATTGAATAGCTTCTTGGCAATATAGTGCCGAGCCAATGGCATAATCTTCTGCGTCCATTACAAGATCACCGGGATAACGGAGATTAAATAACCAATCAAAAAGCTTACGATCTGTACCAACACCGCCACGTAAGAGAATATCAGAAACGTGTGCGTGAGCACTAATAAATCCAGGTAATACTGCATGATTTGTTGCATCAATCACCTTTTTTGCAGAGTATTGGTTTTTGATCGCCTCGGTTTGTCCAATTGCAACAATATTTTTATCTTCAACAGCAATAGCGCCATTCTCAATAACTTTTCGTTCTTTGTTTAAAGTCACCAAAGTTCCGTTTTCTATAATTAGATCTACCAATTGAATCGACCATTTATGATTTACTTGTTTTTCAGTATTTAAATTTTATTAGAATACAGTTTGTTTCATAGTTAAAGTGAGCTTGTTGGCCCACTTGTTCTACGTTGTTTAAGTTTCGTGAAAACTGCTCGGCCGTAATTAGCTTTATACTGGAAAAACCATCTCCATCGCCCACTTTTTATCATAATAGATACTCCAATCGTAGATTAGTTCGTAATTTGGAAAAGCCGACTAAAACCAAAGATTTATATATACATAAAAAATAGTCAAAGAAGATCTTAATGGCACAGAAAACTAGTGTTTACGCAATCGCCATTATTGTTGTAATAGTAGTTATAGCCGCAGCTGCTTACATAGGAACCCAACCTGCAGCACCATCCACCACAATAGCGACTACAACTGCCGCGCCCACTACGGTCACGGCCACTACCACCGCCACCACCACGGCTACGACCACGGCTACGACCACGGCCACTGCCACCCCAACCACTCCTGCAGTGCAGCTGAAAGTAGCTGGGATACACATTGAGCCGACTGTCTTTTCTCACTCGTGGGATGTAGCACAGTATGAACCCATGTTGCGAATGAAGGATAAATATGACCTTGTATATGAATTTACTGAAGGTGTTTTTCCTCCCGAAGGTGAACGAGTAGGTCGTTCTTACGCTGAAAAGGATTTTGACATAATTTTATTTACAAGTTGGTACCCAGACGCCATTGTAGCGATCGCTAGGGACTATCCGGATATCATCGTGCTTGGTGCCGGTGGTGGAGTCGAGCTTCATGTTCTTTACCCGCCTCCGGAAGAGGTTCCATCCAATGTAGGGCATTATGATAGTTACATCCACGAAAGCGCTTATTTGTGTGGGTATCTTGCTGGCAAAATAACTGAATCTAATATTATTGGATTGGTGGGGCAGTTCCCAGTATTAAATGCAAATAGATACGTCAACGGTTTTATCCAAGGAGCGAAAGACTCTAATCCGGATGTGGAAATAAAAATCACCTGGATTTTTACTTGGTTTGACCCGCCTACTGCTAGAGAAGCATCGATGTCTCTAATTGAGCAGGGTGCCGATATTATCTATTCCAGTGCACCAGGGGCTAGCGGGGGAGCTTTGGAAAAAGGAACTACATTTATTTCAGCAGAATTGGAAAGTCCAGATATTGATGCGGCTTCTGAGGTCATGATAGCAAGTTCCAATTGGATTCTTGACCCCGTTTTGGATGAAATAATTTCTAGCGTTCTAGAAGATAAGTTTGAGGCTAGGGAATACTTCTATACCATGGCCGATGGCGGATCGGTATTTAAAGTTCATCTTCCCGAAAAAGTACCCTCAGACGTTATGGATGAGATTAACGTTCTCCAAGAGAGAATAATCAGCGGAGAGTTCATAGTCGTACCTAACATCGCCCTTCCAGAGGATTATTGGGGACTATAGTAGGCGTAGCTCATGGCACAGAAAACTAGTGTTTACGCAATCGCCATTATTGTTGTAATAGTAGTTATAGCCGCAGCTGCTTACATAGGAACCCAACCTGCAGCACCATCCACCACAACACCTACAACAACCGCGCCGACAATAACTACAACCACTACGACAACACCTCCTCAATCTGGACTAAGACTTGCCCTTATTTTAGATGGTTATAGAGACTGGCCAGGCTGGTATACTGAAGCCCATCAGGCAACCCTATATGTTAGGGACAAATACGGGGTCGAAGTAGTTTATGCAGAGGGTGCTGAATTTGCCGACCAAGAAAGAGTTTTAAACGAATTGGCTGCTGAAGGATATGATTTGATTTGGGGTCACAGTGGGTCATTTGATTTTACCTTGCCACCCGTTGCCGAAAAATATCCAAATTCACATTTCTTAATCAGCGGTGGTCGATTTGCAGATTTACCTAACGTTATTAGCATCGATCAGGCTTGGAGAGACACGATTTTCATAACAGGGGCTATTGCAGCTTCGGTGAGTGAGACAAACGTGGTAGGCTTCCAAGTTGGAGAACCCTATCCTACCGTTTTGGATATGCTTACTGCCTTTACCGCTGGGGCAAAATATATCAATCCCGATATATCAGTACTAACATCAATCCTTGGAAATTGGTATGATATAGAGGGTGGAAAGGAAGCAGCTCTAGGTATGATTGATGAGGGCGCTGATTTTGTTGGAAGTTGGACTGGAGGCGCTGATAGAGGAATAGGATTAGCTGCCCAAGATAGAGGTGTCAACTACGTTGCTCCGGATTGGGATACTTACGAAATGTTCACCGATATTGCCCTCGGGTCAACTGTTTATGGCTTTGACCGTAACGTGGATGAGGCCATAAAACATATTATAGATGGCACTTGGGAAGGTGGTAGCCGCCTCTATGGTATAGCGTCAACTGATCCCCCTGGGCAATATATAGACCATATATTTAATGAATCATTGTTGCCGTCAAATGTTTATGATTCAATTATAGAATTAAGAAATGATGTCGTTGCCGCAGGCGGAGTGGGTATGTTTCTCCCAAGTGAAGACTGGTGGCCGCCACTAGCGCAGAGTCTACCTTGATAAGAAAATCATATCTCTTAAAAAAAATATTTAATCAGATACCTTCGTTATTACTAACACATATTTTTAACGGGCATTATAATTTTTATTTTTGGATAATGCACAAGAAAATGAGTCTAAAGGCGTCCTCATCCTTAAAACACCTTATCCATCTAGATGAGCTCGATCTCTATCCAACTCAGTGATTTTCAAATCATTCCCAAAGAGACTAAATTTATTTTCCGATTCGCTCTCTTCGTCCAACTAGAAAATTTTAGTAATAGGTAATTGTTTCGCTTTTGGTTCCATTAACCAATTGATAAATTCTTCAACAGACGCTAGGGGGAGATAGTCCTAGGTCTTCGAGTTCCTTCCATACCTTACTATAGATGTCCAGCCATTCTTTTGTCGGTTTTAATGTATTTAGGTCAAAGCACTCAGTGAAGCTTTTACCCTTTGGTGGATTCTCTAACTTGTCCTCATATTTTGGAATGAAAGCCTTGACGATCTCATTAGCATCGCTACGTTTCATTCCAGCACTGGCCTTTAGTACTTCAGCAGCAAACTTTTGTTCCAAAGGGGAGGTGTAGTTCATGTATCTACCACCAGTAGATCGATTGCCCTGCTGCCAAGCACATCCTGACACGGCATCATAAATCGACCCGACCGCCATTTCATGTAAGATTTCGTGCGTGCATGGACCTGATACTTGACTGACAAGTCCTGACACCAATAGATTCGTGTTCCTGCTTTGCCCTTCGTGGGCTATACTACTAGCCCACACGCCTTCTCGGCCAAGGTTGCCTTGGTATCTAATATCATAAACTCCGCCACTGGAAATCGCACAATGATGTACTATAATTTGCAGTATGAAGCACGCATTGGCAGCTACCGCCGCCCCCTCTGGTGGTCCAGCATATCCTCCAATCATCGACCACGATCCACCGACTATTTTTCCACCGCAGTTTAAAAACGTGTGAACCACCTTGTGCAATAAATCAAAAGAAGTCTTCAGCTCCGTGATTGCGAGGATTAGTCCTAGGTCCTTTTCTGGATCTAAGCCTCCTGGTGATCCGAATCCCCCAAGATGCCCATACTCCGACGGGCTGGTTTCAACACCGACAATAGGGATACCCTGTCGGCCGGCCCTCCTCGCTGCCTCCCTAAGCTTAACGGCCTCATCATGCCCAGCCAGAGTTTCATATGGCGTGGCTGTTCTGAGTTCTCTGCCATAAATTGTAGTCAAAGTAAGAGGCGATATAAAATCAATAACTCGATATTGAATAATGCCCTACCCCTCACGGCAAAAAATAGCTTGGTTTATGTCCGTTATCTCGATCATGTCCTTTTCAAAGACATGGACCCCGCCGCTTTTACCGAGCCGTTCACCCGCGAAACCTGGGGGATATTGACCAAGGAGAACGACCAAGCGATACAAATAATTTGGGAGAGGCAGCTCGGGAACGGCCCCACTAGGCAAAAATCCACCGGACTAACGATCCTAAAAGCCGATATTTTGGAGATAAAGCATTTAAATAGTAAAGGAGAAAAATTATAATGGTAAGCATGAAGTATACCGAAAAGAGAAATAAAAGAACCGCCATGTTGCGAATCCTCCCGGCCACTAGGGAACGTTTAAAGGAATACGCTAAAAAGTCCGAGACTTACGACATGGCGATTAATAGAGCCTTGGACGAGGCGAAAAAATATGA
>CAYFIY010000046.1:0-5561 GCA_964343275.1 Hadarchaeota archaeon (SeqCode) | reverse complement strand
AGAATTTACCCTTCAAAGGGATTGGCGGAGGGAACGCGACTGGGATCAAACATTCTCTGAAGCGGGTTGAGACATTATCTATCATTATACCCTTATAGGCGTCATAGAAGGTCCGCTTTACCCCTGAAAGCGGACCTTCCGGCGGTTAACGCTGAATGTCGGCTTTTGACCCTGAGCCGACATTCGCCGTTTCCGGCTTTAAGATTGCCATCCACCCATCTTCATCTAGAATAACCTCAAATCAACCCGTCTTTGAGGGGGCATGATGGCGGATATCCGCGCCGACACCGAGAGGCTACAGGAAATCCTGGTAAAATAATTGGCACCGATACAGCGACGATAGGTTTTAAGCTAAAAAGTTGGGATAGTTCCAAGGTCCAACGTGCTCATTTCGCTAATTCGCTGCAATCTCGTTATTGAATAACCACGATTTCTACTCTACGGTTGAGCTGTTTGTTTGACACCGTTGTATTAGGCACCAACGGTATGGATTCTCCGTATCCCACAACTATCAAGCGCTTAGGGAGAATGGCGTGGTTAACTAACAAATATTGTTTAACTGCTAGAGCGCGGTTCAAACTCAATTGCAAGTTGGACCCTTCGGCGCCATCAGAATCTGTATGACCGTTTACGAACAATGAAATATCGCGCAATCTGGCGCCAACTAGCGCCTTAGCAAGTTCATCTAATAGGAGGAATGATTCGGGACGAAGGGCATATAAATTGACACTAAATCGAACCGCCAAATTTACAAATCCGCTGGATCTATTAACCGGAACAGTGATGGTCTCGACCACCTCTCGTCCGGCCTTACGAACCACCACCTTCAAACCACGGACTTTTTTTTCCAAATCGCTTATCGAGCGAGTCTTGGCAGTTCTTTTCCGAGCAATATCGGTCGACCGCAACAATTTTTTAGCAATACCTTCCGCCGTACTTTCAAAGTTGAATTCTCCGGCAAAAGACATTCCGCTCGTGAAAAGCAGCAATCCCACCGACAATCCTAAGACCTTAATCACCACATCTCTTCCTCAGTTTTGAAGCAGTTCCATTTTGCGCAACGAGGCTGGAGCAATCAGTTGCGGGCTCTGCGACTTATTACGGATTGTACGATAATCCTTTACAAAGTCGGTCGAAAAATTGAACGCCTCTGTCAAGGAAATTTTCCGATCCCTATTACTATCAGCCGCACCGAAAAGCCCGCCGATTAAGGAATAGGTAAATAAACCATGTCGTCCCGGTGGATACTCTTGAGATTCCTCATTCGCTTTGGAAGCTGCAAGCAGCGCAAACGAAGAAGCAGCTGATCGTTTTGCTAAGGAATGCAAATCCATCGTACCTGAAATTTTTTTGGCCTGACAGGTATCAACAATCAGAAGCCGTTTCCCGGAGACAGATCTCAAAATTTTAAAAAAGGTCTCCCATTTGATTAAAGTGGATGCTTCGCTTCTACCGTTAAGAACTGCCTTGACATCCCCGTTTGAACCATCCGTTGGAACAAAGTAGTAGTTTCCCGCACTATCACTTATCCCGTGAGAAGCCAAGAAAAGTACAGCCGTGTCCTCCGCTTTTGCTTTCTTGAGGAATTCTAACGCCTGTACAATATTGTTGCGCGATGGTTTTATTATCGAACCATCGGAAATGGTTCTCACAAAGACATTCTCAAACTTTTTATTACCCTTAATCTTAAATAACCGAGAAATAGTTTCCGCATCCTGGCTCGCGTATTCTAAATCCGCTCCCGGTACATTAGGGAAGCGATTAACTCCAATAGCTAATAGATAAAGATCACCCTTCGCAAAAAATTTTGCTTGGCTAGTGCGCTGAACGAACATCTCCGCAACTCCCATTGAGCTGCCATTGAACACCTCAACCCGCACCGCATTTTGTTCGTTGAATAGCGGGACTTCCACTTCACGAACAAAAGAATCTCGTTCGGAACCACTAAGATCCCGCTCTCTAAAAGGTGTAACAGGAATACTGTTCACGAAAACTGTGAAGTCCCTCATGGGCAAACTACGCCGGTCCACGGAAATCTTTAGTTTGATTATGCTATTAGTTACGGTAGTTGCATGATTGGGAGATAAAAAATCAATCCTTGGTGGGGCGATAGAGGCTAACTTCCTAATGTCAAAAAAAGCACTGCCAACTAAATTTCTTGCTTTTCCGGTGTTGCCACTATGCCGGAAATATGCGCGGACGTAGTCGGGGCGGTAGAGAATACGTTCAAATTGCACCGCTTTATAAAAAACTGCAGCCTGGTTCTTCCCATTGTTAATATGCCAACCGATGAAATTATCCCCATTGGGGGATGACATGTAATAACCGTCCGGTGTCCATACAACCCATTCCTTCCCGTTCTTGTGTGGAAAGAACCCCAAAAGCTCTTCCCCGTCCTCCATACGGTACCATCGGATTGTTCCGTCTCCAAAGGCAGCCAAAGCCAACTTTCCGTTCCTGGTGATGTTAACACCCCACGCTGCACCAGGCGCGACCACTCGCCAAATCTGGCGTCCTCGAGCATCAAAAAGGCGGAGGTACCATTCGGTGCCCAGCAAAAATCGCCGCCCGTCAGGTGCGATCGCCAAGCTGCGTGACGTTTCATTTCTCTTGAGTCGCAAAGACTTATCGCCAAGCTTGGGATTTTCTCTGTTGAACCAGTTCTTTATGTCAAGCCCATACATAATAAGGCGGCCATTTGGGGGTGGGAATATTGGCGAGTCAAAGCCTGAAGCAAATCCCGAGGTGCGAACTAGCGTGCGTTCGCGGATTGAGAAATACGCTGGACGCTCACCGCCATACTTATACCCGAAGCGAATGGCACTTCCGTCCGGTGAAACAAGGAAATTTTCCCCAATGGATCGAAAATCTGCTTTGACAGATCCAACTTTGGTTACCGTCTGTCTGCCCATTGCATCAATGGCCCCAAAGATGGGGCCGCTGGTGCTATAAATCACTTCGCCTCCCTTTCGGGATACGAGAGAAGTAATTGTGTTTTGCCCAACTGGAATATCCAGATGTTTGCCCCGTCCCGCCTGGGACCATCTACGCACGGAATAGATTCTTAGCTTTTTATTGTAATACTCTCCTCCGGCGAACAAGAACCGGCCATCCTCAGACCACGTAACATTCGCCAAATTCCCGTTGTCCACTCCCGAAATGTCCGGCGTGTAGACTAGTTCCAAACTGTGTCCCCCCAGCACGTCGACCCGGGGGGAATTTTTATACCCCACCGAAATATTTTCACCGTCCGGTGAAAACACCGCAGAGTGGGGGCTACCCTTAGCCGGAAGAAACCGACGTTGAAATTGCCGAAGATCAGGTCGATAAAGGCGAATGCTGCTATTCCGGCTTACGACTATCATTCGCCCGTCTAGAGAGAAATCAACCCAGGCAGCTGGAAATCCGCTGGCTTCCAATTCCAAATGCCATTTTAAGGTGTTGTAAACGCGAACGCCTCCCTTTCCTGCCAAAGTGACTGCCAGCTTGGAGCCGTCAGGGGAGAAGGCCAAATGCGTGATCCCGTCTGTTAGGTCAGTCAATCGTCGGATTACCTGCCCGCCCGAAGTGTTAAAAACATAGATGGAAACACTTCTATCCCACAGAACTCCTGTGTTCCCGCCTGCCGCCAAGATAGTACCATCCGAAGAAAGAGCTACGGCAAACAGCTTTCCCTCAGAACCTCTCCCTATGGGAAATCGAAGTACCCGACGCATGCGGCCGGAAGGAAGATCCCACAACCGTATGGTCTTATCGAGTGACGCAGTTGCTAGAATTCGGCCAGCAGAATCTACATCTATCGAACTAATCGTGCCCGTGTGAGCGCCGGTTTCAAGCCTTAGAATTGGATCGGGTGAGGGCTCGCCGCGGGCGAACTCCAAACTATCGGGCCCGGCGATTATTTCATCGAGTAGTTCTCCAATAATTTGACCCAATGCCAAATAGCTGGATTCATTTCGCCCAGCCTCTTGGGCATATTTGATCATGAATTTTCGCAACCGACCTGTAATTACTGGATTTTCCCAAACTATCTTTGCTAAAGATTTTAAGTCTCTTTTGTTGTTAAATGCTAGAATCATTTTCCGCAATATTTCTTGTTCATTTTTGGGCAAGTCGGCAACCCTCTTTTTGAACCGTTTTTTGTTTTGCTTTATTGCACCAAGGAGGCTGCCCAATTCGTTGGCAATACGGCGCATTGTTTCCATCTGGTCGCCGCCATCGCGAGCCATATCTTCCAAGCTCCGCTGTACTGCACGAGCCGTTTTCGGATTTTCTTGCACCAACCGAGCCGTTTCGGAACTGTCTTTATCCTGCAAAGCAGCCACAAATTTATCAAGAAATTTTAGGTGATCGAGTTCGGCATGTGCAGGAACTCCAAGCACAAATACCAAGGCTACAGATAGTATGATACTTCGCATGACAATTCTCGGCACGGTTACTAAAGGATATAATTGGTTTGCCACATTTGATGCAAGATCAACGTGTTTTTCATCTTTCAATTTTCATCATGCCTCGGACATTTTTAAATAATTTGCTTTCTCTCCATTCTTTGCAACTCCGGGCATTTATTGTTGTCGCGATGTTTTCTTTAATTTGTTCTTCTTTTTTGCGAAGTTCTCCCACAGACCTTTCCGTAAGAAGGGCTGTCATAAGTTGTATAGAGCTTACTCCGATTAACCGCGTTCTGCAGATTAGGCCATTTAAGGATGTGGTCTGAACCTGCGTAAGGATCGAACACTTTTTGTTGATAGCTCTGACCGCAAGTTGGTCACGAAGTCCATCGATGGTGTGGTCGAGAATTTTCCGGGGATCGTGGACTAATCCCCCGCGACGCAGTCCTGTTCCAGATCGCGGGCACTCGTTGTTCATAACTTGTATCCACTCCATCTGCTCATTTACAGCAGCTTTCCTGAGTTTAGTCCTAGCGCCCAATTTAGAAGTCCGCCTTCCACTAGAAGGCTGAATCTTTGTTCCTAGTTCCGTTTTGCCCAGCACTGACTCTGAATCTCCTTCTTGCCTATTCTCGGGCAGTTTGACGGCTCGCTTTCTCAAAAGTTGGGCGGCTTGATCCTTGAAACGCCGATCATTTTCCTGTGCCTTTAGAGCGGCTTGTTTCTTTAAATTCTGTTGGCGTTTCACCTCATTCAAGACGTCCTTCAATAATCCAGCGATGCTGTGCGCCCCCTCTGATTGGTTGCCCCCTTGAGCAGCAAGAGACTCTAAACGCCGCTGTACTGCACTAGCTTTTTTCGGATTTTCCTGCACCAACCGATACGCTTTGGCGGAGTCCCTGCTTTCCAAGGCAGACACAAAGTCATCGTAAAATTCCTGTTGTACACTGATACTAATCCCAGACGTGCTTCGTGACGTACTTTGTGAAGTGCTCTGATTAGTCGCAGACGTGCTTATACAGCCGGGCACTAGAGCCACTGTCAACAACAGAGCAATCCGCAATAAATTACGTGCTTCCAACATGAGACCTCCCGATTTTCAATATCTGATCCATTTTGTCAACGCCGGAGTAAAAATCCACCACTGGCCGGAGTAAAAGTACACCACCA
>CAYFIY010000045.1:0-5570 GCA_964343275.1 Hadarchaeota archaeon (SeqCode) | reverse complement strand
AGTAGAACACCGATATTAATGAGATCTTTCCTTACTTCTTGGTACATATCCATCCATTCTTTCTTTGGGACAAGTTTTTTAACGTCGTAGCAGTCTTGGAAGGTCTTGTCCACTGGGGGACTTTTGAGGGTGGATTCGTATTTAGGGAGGATTTTCTTGATTATTTCGTTGGCGTCAGCCCTCTTCATGCCGGTTGTCGCCACACAGACCTCACCCATGAGATATCCCTCGATAGGAGAGGTGCAATCCTTGTATCTGCCATTGCCCGTCCGAACACCTTGAGCGGTGGTGGCGCCAGATACAGTATTGCATATAGAGGCATTAGCTACCTCATAGAGAAGTTCCTTGGTAAATGTACCAGCATTGGGATCTACGTCGCTTCCGATCATGAAATTGGTATTCCTGGAAAAAGCTTGCTGGAATACGCTCAACCCCCAAAGACTCGCGCGGCTTACTCCGCACAAGTTCCATCCATCCCAGGGAACGACCTCGATGATGGTTCCTCGGTGTACGGCGGCTTCCAATAATCCTGCAGCCACCCCAAGGACCACTGCCCCTTCGGGTCCACCGACAAAACCACCTATGCTAGGATGAGTGTATGCGTAAATCTTCCATCCATGTTCAACAGCTTGAGCCACTTTGGACAATATATCATTGTTCGTCTTTAGCTCACACGGCATCGAGATGATGCAGTGGTCATAAATATTAAAACCGTCAGGAGTCCAACAGCTGAGATGTCCCATTCCCGTTGCATCTTGGCATGTCCCCCAGAGGGAGAGTCCCGGTCTGCCGGCCCTTCTGGCCGCCTCCC
This sequence comes from Hadarchaeota archaeon (SeqCode), assembly GCA_964343275.1. Classification (GTDB taxonomy): domain Archaea; phylum Hadarchaeota; class Hadarchaeia; order Hadarchaeales; family Hadarchaeaceae; genus Hadarchaeum. Next base: position 4,759 of record CAYFIY010000045.1, on the reverse strand, counting down.
GGAGAGCTCTCGCATAAACTAGGGACGCCAAAACTTCCCATGGCGTGCCAGCTCTTATCTCTCGACCATAAACCGTGTCGGAAAGCCCACATGATACAGCTTGCGTATATTTGGACTGCATGAACAATTGGTGTATTGGAATCATTAGTTCCTCCGAGATAGTATTATAAGGCCCAATGCAGCGGATCAGTTCTCGACTGTCCTCTGGGTTTCTTTTATAGTAAAGTACCTCTTCCTGACCGTTTCCGTAGGTGCACTGGCTCACACCTTCTTTGATCACAGCCTTCAGCTCGGTTTCATCGATTTTTATTATCCTTCCGGTATCCGTGCAGTAAACGCCTAGCTCAAGAGCGAGCTCAAACCCGGCCTTATAGACATCGTCTGCCAAACTATCGTCTGATGGAATGGGATTCTCTGAATCGTGTCGGATGTTGTACTCCTTCACCTTGGCAGACGTTGCTTTGGCTATGAATTTAAGATCCCAATCCTTTAACTCACACACAGGTCCTTCCAACGCACGATCCAATACTGTAGTAAAAGGCAATAGCGAACAACTGAAGACCATTTTTACACATGTTGTATTAGTAGTTTTTTTATTTTTAAACCTTCGTTTTACTTTGAGAACTAAATATTATGATACTCTGGAAAAAAAAGATGGGAGAACCGAAAAACTCACTGGCCGCTTTGGTGATTTCTTCCCCCTCATAGGTGACATCAATCTTTTATCTTCTCATATAGAGCCTTCCAACCGTTACACCGTTTACTGGATGGACGACCACGAGGACGACTTCCGCGAGGGATTGAGGAGACTGAGTAGGGTCACCTTTTCAAAATCCATCGCTTCCACAACGGAAAAAACAGAAAACGATGACCAAGACAAGACTAGCTATAACATGAACTTCGAAGCTAAAGGCAGTAAGAAAGAATGATAGTCATCAATTAAGCGGGCTTTAAACCGAAATTAATTGGAAATACTCGGGTGAGTTATTACTTACTACGACCTGATTAAGTTGGTGGCGATGGCCTCATCCCCAACTCGACTGGAATGATTATGGTCTGGTCGTTTCTCACCACAGTTAATTCGATTATATCTCCCGGCAAGGTGTGCTCCGCGAGGTAGGTCAACAGATCGTCACCGTTAACAATTCGGGCACCATCAACGGCAATGATTATGTCTCCACCCACCGTTATCGTCCCTGTAGGAGTCTCTACGGTTTGTGTCCCCCCGTGCAAACCTGCCCTGCCGGATGGTCCTCCGCTCAAGACATAGCTAACCAACCAGCCATAGGTGATATCAGTGTCTATATCCTTGGCAATCTCGTAGTCCATATCTGTCCCGGAGGCGCCCAACCAGGAATGTTTGGTATATGATCCTATTTCTATCAACGGACCTATCTCCCGTAGTATCATATTGGACGGAATGGCAAAACCCAGCCCCTGAGCGTTACCCTTTATGGCCGTAGTTATCCCTACCACCTGCCCAAGGTAGTTGAGCAAAGGGCCCCCTGAGTTGCCGGGGTTGATCTGAGCGCTTGTCTGGATGATGTCCGCGATGGAATAGGCGCCGATTGTTTCCTCCCTTAAAGTCCGCCCCAGCTGGCTGACAATTCCTACGGTCATGGAACCAGTGAGCCCGAACGGATTGCCCACAGCTACCACCGGGTCACCCACCTTCAAGGTAGACGAGCTAACCATTTCAATCGGTTTGAATTCCCCATCGGGGGCATCCACAGAAAGTATGGCCAAGTCGGCGTACGCGTCCGAACCAAACACGTGGGATAGATAGGCGTTGCCGTTTCTGAAAGTCACAGTAATACTGATGGTATCGTCCACCACGTGAAAGTTAGTGGCCACGATCATCTGCCCTTCATAATTATACACAAAACCAGAACCCTGAACCTGTCCTAACTGGGTGCCAGTTATGGTGTCCTGCTCAACAATTCCTCGAATCGACACCACCGAGTCCTTGACCTCTTCGTAGAGCACAGAGAGCGAAAAGTTGTCCCCCACGAAGTAGGAATTATTTTCGGTCTGAATCCTGGAAAGCTGTTCCTGGAGGGACGAAACCTGGTCCCTCAGCTGGCCGATGTTCTGAGAACCTGTCGAGTAGATTAAAATCGCCCCCATGAGCAGGACCACTATAACCGCTGACACTACCAAAACCAAGTTAAAGGGAGCGGAATGTCGAGTTTTACGCCTAGGCAGAGACTCACCAATAAACTATCTGAGTTCTCAATTTAATTATTACTTGTTCTAACGGGAAATATAAAAAATCAAGAGAGTTTAAAATTTTGAATAATTGTTTTTGGACTTAAATTTACCAGTTGACCCCCTTCTATTTAACCCCTCCACAGTCCTATTGCTAGGCCCAATAGAAATGTAATCGAGGAATATGGAATTATATTAAGTAAACCACTCCCAGCTTCGTAAATCTTTGGCAGCAGCAGCATGGCTTTATCGTAGAGGTCTTGGAAGGTTAAGCTCAACGCCCCAGTTGTGATTAAAATGATAAGGATAACCGCGATGAGCACAACTAACTTCAAAGATTTTTTGATTACAGCCCCAATCAAAAACCCCAAGACAAATGGCACTGCTAACGGTACGAATAATGCAATATCGGCGGGGAGTGACATTTCTTACCCATTCAGTAAACGTAAGGAAGTAAAATAAGCTTTTTGAAAACGCAACTTTAAATTCCTATCTATGTGACGCCGATTAACCTCAGCTGGATCCTTTGACCTTCCCAATCACCAAAATTATTACGCTTGCTATTGCCACCTACAGGATAATACCATTATCAGCGTTAAAGTCGACGCTCCAATAAAAGTACTCTAGAGCAACCACCGCACAAAAGAGCCATACCTGCTGAAATCCATACTAGATAGAACCGACCAACTGCGGGATGGTATTAGAAAACAGGCCGGTCAACATGGTTATGATTATGCCGGATATTATTGCCTAATGATGAACTTTATTTTCATAAGATCCAAATTATTGGATTTTTTTACTATAAAATATTTTTTTCTGAACAGACCTTCTTCATGTTCGTTCACTAAGAAAATATTTAATGTATAAAAATGACCTTCGACAAAAGTGAAAATTATCTGGTTAATATTTGAAAGCTCCAGAAATAAAAGCATGTGATTTCATAAACTCGACGACCGAAGTGGTTCTGATTACCGATTTAATGGGAGAGAAATCACTTCACCCAGAGCAGAAGCGCTTCGCGCGTTGTGCCGATCTTTCTTCTGGATGGTGTAGTGCAATACCTACTGTTAACAGTGATCACTCTCTTGGCCTTAAAGCCTACAATCTCGGCGAGCTTGCTCAGCTGGACGCATACGTCAACAACTCCGTCTCTGAAGCAGCCGTCAGAGACAACCAGACATAACTTGCAACCTGACCTACACACCCTATAAAGTTCTTTAATCGCCGCGAGCATGTCCTTGAAATAGTGATTTACCTCGAGAGACTTATCCCCTATCTTGCCCTCAACTCCCGAGAAATCTTCTCCGACATCGGTACTTCGAAACCCAATTAGATTATTTGCGCTGGGGCCTTTCAAGCCAAGTAACCACTGTTCGATCCGATAGGCGTGGATATACTCATGTTTGCCCAAGTAGGGTGGCGACGTTATTACCGCATCAACGCTTTCGTCGGTCAGTTTCATCTCTCTCGCGTCGCTGTGCTCGATCCTAATCGTGGATTGTTTGACCTTGAACTCCCCGAGATGTGTAAACATCGAAAAAAGTTGTCGCTTGAGCGCTTTACGAAAAGACGGCAACGGCCTTTTCACCACCTTTATCGCTGCACCATCCTTGTGAGCCCATGAGCACCGCATTGCTGCATTGGCCAGACCCAACAAGAGGAAATCTCTGGCATCGTCGTCGTTCACCTCCTCTGCAACTTGTCTAAAAGCTAAGATATCTCGAAGCACACGATTTGGAAAGACTCTGGTCACGAACCCAGGAACGTCGACCTCTTCGGGATCCGGCCTGCTCCCCAATAATTCTCCTGCGAACTCTTTAAGTCCCTCAATATTATATTCTCGAAGCTTCACTCGCGAGGCAAAAAGGGATACTGGATGGACATCAAACCCCACGCAGTCGAGGCCCAGCTCCCTGCAGGCTAATGGCGTGGTCCCCGCGCCGCAGAAGGAATCCAGTACTACATCACCTTTTTCGAGCCTCCACGTCTCGGCGAGCAACCGAACGAGACCGCTGGAGAAGGACTCCTTCATCGCGAACCAGTTGTACACAGGACGCTTGAAATCTATAAGCGGGTTAACAAGCCCACCCAGCCGAAGATTCTCTAGAGTTTTCATATTTAGGCACCACGTATCGAACCTTTCCAGAGTCGTCTCAGTTGTGCATGGCAGGTCTCGTCCGGACTCCAGAACTCCACTTCGTCATCCTCCGACCGTAGTACCCTTCCGATTTGCTGGACGAAATCCCTCCCGGAGATATCCCGGTAGTAGGTGCGAAATGCCTCCGAACCCAAGCGGCGTTCCATTCCTTTCAGGAGGGGATCCGCCCTATCAGGATAGGGAAACTTTAGCATAATTATGCTGTTTATGTCATTTAGGTCCGCTCCCCGGTCCATCTTAGTGGTGAACATCATCTCCTCACGAGAATAGAAATTGCCGCTTGCCCTCACCTTTTCCCTCAGCTCTGGAGGCAAGTAAACGTGGGCGTGGACTGGGACAAAAACTGGAGATTTGGCCCTCTGCATAATCTTACGCCGAATTGCCCAGTATTTC
>CAYFIY010000044.1:0-6486 GCA_964343275.1 Hadarchaeota archaeon (SeqCode) | reverse complement strand
AGTTGTCAAGCGCAAGTTGAGGTATATACGACAGAGTCCCCGAAACTTCATTTTCATTGTTCATCCTGAAGCGCAAACCACGTAGTAAGGCGTTATCTACCCTTCCCAACGCGACACCTGCCTCACGGAGATTGTCAGAAGCCATTCGGAGATTGTTCTGGAAAAGTGCCAGATTAGTTCCGACTTTATTTTCGAGCTTCGCACCTGCCTCACGAATTTGAACTCCTGACCACTGTCCTGCAAACGCTCCGAAGTTCTCACCTGCGTAATTCATAGCGAGAACTACGTTTTCGAAATTATCCGCAGCAAGCCTGAAGTTTCCACCCAGGATATTAATCGCTGCGTTTTCCGATCGGTTCTCTACATCGGAGAATTTATAGAATACTTGCAATAGAACGGCTTCCCCGCCGTCACCATCTACTGTTCCCGCCGCAAGGGCGAAATCTGCTGCTGCATTTTCCAAAGCGCTGCTGACTGCTTTGAGATCTATTGGCGCCGATTTCAACGCATTTCCTGCAGTTATCCAGTCGTCACCAGCTCGGTTAGTTCCAGCAAAATACGTACCAGAAGCTCCAACGTTTTCCGGAGCTGCCGTGGATATCATATCGTCCCCAGCAAGCTTAAGGTTCTCACCTGCTTGCTTTAGGTAGATTCCAGCATTCGAAAGATTCGTGTTTGCTTCTGTCATGTTATCCGTCACTTGGGACATGACTTTTTTAGCCAAAAGCAGGTTCTCAGCAAGATTAACCCAGTTATCGGAAACCGATATATGGGCTGTGCCAGCTCGGAAGTTTTCTTCGCCACCGAGCGCGTTATCGAAACCTGCAATCCTCACGAGAATCTTCGCGATGTTATCACCGGTGTCGTTATTCACCGCAAGGGTGAAGAACGTGTACTTGCCAGCTCCTACTGAAGTAGGAGTAACCGTAATAACTCCAGGCGCTGCACTGAACGTAGTTGGCGATATAACGGTAGTTGTCGATACAACGGTAGTTGTCGATAATGTTGCTGCAAACGAAGTTATCATTAAGGCTGCAATCACTAAGGCTATAGTCTTTTTCACTTATTCATCTCCTTTAATTTTACAGACTAACTTTTTACCAGGGAGTATTTAAGTATTTCGACCTAAAAAAAGCTTTGATTTGGGTAAAAGACTATAAATATCCATATTTTTAACGTTGAACGCTATTATACATATCGACATTTGACGTGATTTTAAGAGGTGGTCTTATTTTAGATTTTAAAAAATTCATTTTCTAACTTATTTTTACTAAAAATTTACTGCTGTTTCCGTGAAGCCATCGAACCTAAGAAAATGAAATAAATTTTTCGCGACGAAAGGAAATTTTTTGGTTTCAAAATATTTTTAATCTCCTTCATCAGCTCTGGTTACGCCTTTTTTCGACTGCTAATCACTGAAAAATACCCACTCAAGAAATTTTGTCGATTAAGGCTTAGCAATAAATCAATAATTGGGCCGAAACAGTCAGATGGGCAATGAAATTTACTATTTTTAACACTAAGTATGTCCAAATTACCCCTAGTGGACTGTTCTTTTTGTGAAAGTTTGATGCAGATGAGCACATCGATGGAAAAAATATTTTCAAAACTAATTAAATATAGGACTATGAGTTTAATTCAAAGGTTGAAGGAAAAAAAACCAAATTTTTATCGAAAAGTTGAAGGAACCAAGAAGATACGAGCGGGAAGGAAAAATTTATGTTCCGCGTTAGATCTCCAACAACTTATGTAGAAATATTTAAAGTAAAAACAGATTAGACTAATGTGGTAATTGCAACATGGTTAATTTATAAATGAAATAATTAGTTCAACGGTGACGGAAAATGGGGAAACATGAAGTAGAGACCATAAAAAAACGCCATAAGGGAAATATGGAGGACTATGAGGAAGCTCGTAACAGTTTCGATTGGTCGAATGTGGAGAAAGAATTCGATTGGCATCGCACCGGGAAAATAAACATCGCCTTCGAGTCCATTGACCGGCATGTCGAGAGCGGACGTAAGGATAAAATCGCGATGTATTGGGAAGGGCAAGATGAAAACAGCGAAAAGTACACCTTTCAGGATATGAAATACCTCTCAAATAAATTCGGAAACATCCTACGAAAATATGGTGCAAAGAAGGGAGATAGGATCTTCGGATATATGTCACGAGTACCGGCCCTGTATTCATCCGTTTTAGGCTGCATAAAAATCGGAGGTATATTCGGTCCGCTTTTCGGTGGTTTTCGTTCTGGAGCCATAAAAGACAGACTTTGGGACAGCGGTGCAAGGATACTCATAACCCAGCCCCACCTTAAAGGAGCTGTCGATGAGGTAAGAAAGGACCTGCCTGACCTGGAGAAAGTAATCGTAGTGGGCGCCTCGAAAGACGAGGTCGGCGAGGGAGAAGTGAGCTACGAATCCGAGATGGCACAGGCATCTGAAAAATTAGAATTAGAGTGGGTAGACAGGGAAACCCCACATTTACTCCATTATACATCTGGCACCACGGGTAAACCTAAGGGCATAGTCCACGTCCATAACGCCATGATAGGCCAGTATCAAACCACAAAATGGGTGCTGGACACGAAAGAGAACGACACCTACTGGTGTACTGCAGATCCGGGATGGGTCACTGGAACCTCTTATGGTATATTTGGCCCCTGGCTTAACGGCGTTACACAGGTTATTTACGCCGGAAGATTCGGCGCGGAGAAATGGTACGAAATTATCCAAAGATACAAGGTGACCATTTGGTACACGGCTCCGACCGCGCTCAGATTGATTATGGCAGCTGGGGGTGATGTCGTGAAAAAATACGATCTCAGCAGCCTGAGACACGTCTGTAGCGTGGGTGAGCCTCTAAATCCGGAGGTCATCCGCTGGGGACTGAAGGTCTATGGTCAGCCTATCCATGATAATTGGTGGATGACAGAAACCGGTCAGCAACTGATAGCTAACTACCCATCCATGCCAATAAGACTTGGATCGATGGGTAGACCCTTTCCAGGTATTCAAGCGACAATCCTCGATGACAATGGGGAAGAAGAGCGTCTAAACGCCATAGGTAACCTAGTGATAAAGTTGGGATGGCCAGCGATAATGAGGGACGTCTGGCGGGGAAAATGGAAGGATCATGCGGAGGAAAAGTACAAAGAGTACTTCAAATTTCCCGGATGGTTTCTGACCGGCGATTCAGCCTACAAGGACGAAGATAACTACTTCTGGTATCAGGGAAGACTGGATGATGTCATAAAAACTGCCGGAGAAAGAGTTGGACCCTTTGAAGTTGAGAGCTGCTTGGTAGAACATCCAGCTGTCGCCGTAGCTGGTGTCATAGGTAAGCCGGACCCTATGCGGGGAGCGATCATCAAGGCATTTGTTCAACTAGGTGAAGGACATGCCCCCTCGGAGGAGCTTAAGAAAGAGCTAATGAACCACGTTAAGAAGCACCTAGCCGCTCACGCCTACCCAAGGGAAATAGAATTCAAGGACAAGCTACCAGTGACCCGGAGCGGGAAAATCATGCGCCGCGTTCTGAAAGCTTGGGAACTCGGCCTGCCGACGGGTGATCTTTCCACAATGGAGGACTAACCCAAATTTTTTCCCGATCAATAATTTTGAACAACTACGGTGCAGATTAGTTTTCCATCAAAATATATGCCCGTTAGGATGCAACGGCCTTCCCCAGAGTCTTGGTAAACGCCGTCTCCGATTTCTATTTCTTCCTTATTTACCTCGCCCAAAATTTTTTGCACACCCTTTATTTTTGAAGCGAACGCCCCACCCTCAGACGCAGAGGACCAGACCATCTGGAGTCTATTTTTTTAGACACAACTTATCCATTTTATTCCACACTAACACCAACTACGTTTATAAGATTTACCGCATAATAAAAAAAAGATCGCAAAAAAATAAATGATTGGGATTGGTAATTTGAAGTCCATCTTGATTACAGGGAGGACAACAAAACAAGGAAAAGCACTCGAGATCGGTAAATTGTCACAGGATTATTTTGATGAAGCAGCGGGGGCATGGATAAACGAGGAGGACATGGAAAACCTGGGTCTTTCCGAAGATTATCCGATCAAGATTTCCTCAGGATTTGGCTCGATAGTGGTCAAGTGCAAAAAGGGCGAGGTAGATCGGGGAATGACTTTCATGCCAGTTGGTCCATGGGCCAACATGATTATTGGAAGCGACACCGAAGGAACAGGTTTGCCCAAGTCAAAAGGCATTCAAGTTGATTTATCCAAAACCACAGAAGACCACACTACCCTTGATGTAATTTTGGAAACCATATCCAAAAAAAATATTTCCAGAGACTTGTCGGTATCTTCAATTCCTTGCCCTGCGATGGGAACTCGGTCCGAAGAAGCCAAGACCATAATGAAAGATATAACTTGCACCTTCTGCGGGTGTCTCTGCGACGATTTGGAACTCTCCTTACAAGGAGGTAGAATAACCGATGTGAGAGTCGGCTGTCAACTCGCCAGAAGTAAAATACTGAATTACCGGGAGAATCGAGCCAAACCCGCAATTAGGAGGAATGGAGAATTCAAAGAGGTATCCATAGATGAAGCCATCGACAAAGCAGCGAAAACCATGAGTAAAGCAGATTTTCCTTTGATATATGGCCTTAGTTCAACAGAGATTGGAGCTCAGAAGCTTGCTATCGAACTTGCCGAGTTGACGGGTGGATCGATAGATACAACGTCATCCGTTTGTCACGGACCATCAACCATCGCGGCCCAAGACGTCGGAATTCCGAAAATTACGCTCGGTGAAATCAGAAATCGCGCAGATTTTGTGGTTTACTGGGGATGCAATCCCTCCGAATCCCACATCAGGCACACAACTCGGTACTCCGCCACGCCGGTGGGTATGTTCAGGAAAACTGGGAGAAAAGAACGTACTTTGGTGTACGTCGATGTTAGGAAAACTAAAACTGCTAAAATAGAAACTCGGTGGCGCTACACAAAAAAACCATTGACTCTTCAAAGTTATGTGAATGGAACCTACCAAATATCCGATATTCTTGTCAAAATAGAACCAGGCAAAGACTATGAACTGATTTCTGCTTTGAGAGCAACTCTTAAAGGTCACGAAGTAGGTGATGTTGCCGGTGTCCCTTCAAAAAGAATAAAAGAACTAGCTGAAAAAATGAAGAGCTGCGAGTTCGGCGTAATATTGTTCGGTTTGGGTCTCTCTGCTTCAGGCGCAAAGCACATGAACGTCGATGCAGCACTACGTTTGGTCAGAGACCTAAATGATTACACCAAGTTCTCCATCCTACCCATGAGAGGCCACTACAACGTGGCAGGTGCCGATGAGGTCATGGGATGGACCACGGGCTACCCCTTCGCCGTGAATTTCTCCAGGGGACATCCTGTTTATAACCCGGGAGAATTTTCCGCAGTGGACCTATTAAATCGGAGGGAGTGCGATGCAGCCCTGATACTCGCTTCTGACCCTGTCGCCCATTTCCCGGTCGAAGCCTCAAAGCACCTTGCTAAAATCCCAACGATTGTGATTGACCCTAAAATAAACCTCACCTCCTTGGTCGCTGATGTTTTGATCCCTTCGGCAATGACCGGAATTGAAAGCGACGGAACTGCCTACCGGATGGATTGCGTCCCGATCGGACTCAGAAAAACCATTGACTCACCGTTTTTATCAGATCGAGAAATTCTGGAAAAAATAATCAGGAGGATAAAGGATTGAGCTTGATAATAAGAAAAGGCACCGTTTACGATCCTTTAAACGGGGTAAACGGGGAGAAAATGGATATATTCATCGAAAAAGGCAAAGTAGTCGAGGAGACAAAGGGTAAGGAAATAGATGCCTCAGGACTTATTGTCCTACCTGGAGGTGTTGATATCCACACCCATATTGCTGGTTCCAAAGTTAATATTGGAAGACTTCTCAGGCCAGAAGACCACAGAAAGGATCCGGTATCGAAGACAAAGATTTCTAGAAGTGGATGCGGTTATTCCGTCCCAACAACTTTCACGACTGGCTACAGGTACGCTGAGATGGGTTATACAACTGCGATGGAAGCTGCCGCCGCTCCCTTAACAGCAAGACATACACATGACGAGTTAAACGACATTCCTATTATTGACAAGGGAGGCTACATCCTCACGGGCAATAATCACTTCATACTGAAGTACATAGAAGAAAAGGATTTGGAAAAACTGAAGAACTTCATCGCTTGGCTTCTCAGAACAACAAAAGGCTACGCCGTGAAAATAGTTAACGCCGGCGGAATTGAAAATTGGAAGTGGGGGGGTGACGTAAACAGTATTGACGATAAAGTCAAAAATTATGATGTTACCCCTAGAGATATAATGGTCAACCTTGCAAAGGCGAATGATGAACTAAAGCTCCCCCACTCGGTTCACGTTCATACTAATAAATTGGGTAAACCTGGAAACTACGAAAATACCATTAAAACAATTGAAGCCATCAAGGATAGGATACA
>CAYFIY010000043.1:0-7143 GCA_964343275.1 Hadarchaeota archaeon (SeqCode) | reverse complement strand
AATCCTTAGCCTCACAAATTGGACCAGAGTGTGCCCTGTCCAAGATATCCATGAACGGTATCATTAAAATTACTCTTTCAGGACAGGCTTCTTTATTTCACTACCCTTTTCCATCAGTATCTTGGCTATCTCGACGGCATCGTCTGCGAACTTACCATATCCGTCCGCCCCTATTTCACCAGTCCATTCTGGCGTGACCGGGCCGCCGCCGACCATGATCCAATGTTCTTTCCTCGTTCCTGAATCTTTCAGGTAGTCCAAAACTTCCCTCTGGTAGTACATACTAGTCACCATCAGTGATGACATAGCTATAATATCCGCCTTGACCTCTTTTGCCTTCTCCACGAACTTTATGGAAGCACAGTCTGACCCAAGATCATAGACTTCGAATCCGCCAGCCTCCAGCATGACGGCAACCAGGTTCTTGCCTATGTCGTGAATATCACCAAATACTGTGCCTATCACCACCTTACCCAGAGAAGCCTTTTTTAAATCATCTGGAGAAAGTTGGGGTTTTAATACTGCGACTCCGGCCTTCATGGCATCTGCAGCCAGTATTACCTCGGGTAGAAAAACTTCGAATTTGTGGAATTTTTGACCTACCTCGTCCATTCCTTTTGCCAATCCGATCTTGATAGCATCTAGTGGATTCGTTTTCAAATCTATTGATTCTTGGGCTGCTTTCTTTGCGGCCTCTTCGTCTCCTGCTATTACAGCCTTTGCCAACTTATCTAATATTTCTGACATGTTATCAATTATAGTCCATAATTTATCATAAAAGTTTTTCGGTATTAACGGCTAGATATTTATCACCATAGATAAATATAAAAAATGTCGGAACCATTAATTTCTGAAAATTAACAAAGATGATCTTATGAAAATATCGATAGAGGGCGGAATTGTAATTACAAATGATCCGTCAAGGAGGATAATAAAAGACGGTTCTATTTTGATCGATGGGGATAAAATAGTTGAAGTAGATAAAACAAGCAACAAACAAGTGAAATACGCCGTGGATAAAAAAATAGACGCGAAAGGCAAAGTCGTGATTCCAGGACTAATAAATACCCACACACACACTTTTCAAGTACTCACGCACCCCCGAGTTGCTGAGGTGATCGCCAGCGCCTTTAATGATTCCAAAGTTGACAAGAATATGTTCCTTTGGTATTTGCTAAGAAAAGCTCAATTTCCCCTCTCAGAGGCTCTAAAAAAGGAAGATGCTGCGGCAGCTACTGCTCTTGCCTGTGTGGAAATGGTAAAAGGAGGAATAACCTTCGATTTGGACAACCATTATGGTCCAACCGACAAGGGCACAATCATGGAACTTGCAAAAATCATGGAGAAAATTGGAATACGTGGTATAATCGCAAGGGGTATTGCCCCCAAGGAAAAGCCGGATTTGGCAAATAAGGCTCAGATACCAGAACATCTTTTCCAGTACTCTGAAAAAGAGGAAATTCAAATAACTGAGGAATGCATCCGCGAGGTAAATAAAAGTGAGCTTGTCAAAGTTTGGCCAGCGCCTTTATCTGAGATGTACATAACCCAAGAGTTCTACGTGAAATCATTCGAGCTTGCAAAGAGACACGGAGTCGGAGTTCATACTCATATGGAGGAAGGAACTGCCGACCCGAAGCTGTATAGACAAGAGTACGGCAAAGGACCTGTGGAGATGCTTTATGAATCAGGAGTCTTGTTTCCTATGTTTCAGTTAGTTCACGGCACATGGTTGTCGGAAAAAGAAATCGAATTAATAGGCAAAACAGGAGCTACCGTTGTTCATAATCCGGTCTGCAATTCCGTAGTATTTTCGCCAGGAATCGCTCCCGTACGAGAGGTAGCGGACAAAGGTGGCAACGTTTCCCTAGGAACAGATGGAGTGCTGCACAACATGTTTGACGTTCTTAAAATGACAATTGCCCTCCAAAGGGTAAAACACCTGAATCCTCTGGCCATATCTTGGCAGAGGGTTTTTGAGTTTGCAACTTTAGGGGGAGCCACTGCAGTAGGTCTTGATAAACAAATCGGGTCCATAGAAGCCGGGAGGAAGGCGGATATGGTTATTGTAGATCTTAAAAAACCAAATCTTACTCCACTCCCCCGAGACCCAACTTCTACTGGAATAACGAATCACTTGATTCTGTACGCTAATAGCACCGACGTTGATACAACGATAATCAATGGACAAATCGTTGTGGAAAAAGGAGTTGTCAAAACTATCGATGAAGATTCTGTAATTAATCGAGCCCAAGAAGTAGCCGACCGTATGGCTCAAAAATATATTGAAGCCGACGTATGAGTAATTCTGGCCTAAAAAAACCATTACCAAATCCATATATACATGTATCCAAAAAGTTCAATGAATGACCGATTCGAAACTATTTAGACCAAACGAGTACTTTAGGCCCACTGAAGTGAAAGAAGCAATCGGGATACTTCAACAATTCAATGGAAAATCAGCGATATTGGCAGGAGGCACTGACCTCCTGGCAAAAAAACCTTCTGGAGTAGAATGTTTGGTTGATATTACTCGTTTACCTCTTAAGTACATCGAAGTAGGCGGAAATGACCTGAGAATCGGAGCTCTGACGACCCTAAGGGTGCTGGAAGGCTCTAAAGAGCTGAATGATGAACCCTACAATATTATACCCGAAACGGTACATCAGATGGGGACATTTCTTAGTAAGAATATCGCCACAATAGGAGGAAATATCTGTTCCTCAGTGCCATCGGCGGATATGCCACCTTCACTCATAGCACTCTCTGCAAAGGTGAGTGTCCACGGCGTTGGGGGGAAAAGGGATATACCTCTAGAAGATTTTTTCACGGGGCCTAAATCAAACGTCCTAAAAAATGATGAAATACTTCTGGAAGTCTCCATTCCAAAACAATCGGACGAAACTAAGGCGGTATTCCTCAAGAAAGGAAGAACTAAAGAGGACATAGCCTTGGTAAACGCTGCTTGTGCCTTAATGGCCAAGAATGGAGTTTGCGAAGACGCCCGCATTGTTTTAGGCGCCGTCGCCCCGACGCCATTGAGATTAAAAAAAGCAGAAAAGTTGCTCGTGGGTAAAAAATTGGATATTAATCTTATTGAGAAAGCGGCAACGATATCATCAGAAGAGACAAAACCCATAAGTGATATTAGATCCTCAAAATCATACCGACAGCATATGGCCAAAATATTGGTAAAACGCGCCCTAGAGAAAATAATGAAAAAATTTAGGGAATGATTGTAATGGGTAAGAAAATTATTAAATTAAATGTAAATAGGGAAATTAGAGAAGTGGAGGTTAAGCCTCATTGGACACTTCTTCAAGTGCTCAGAGATGAAATCGGTCTCACTGGGACCAAAAGAGGCTGTGAGACCGGCGAATGTGGCGCTTGTACAGTTTTGATTGATGGAAAACCTACCCCGTCTTGTCTTGTGTTGGCCATGCAAGCAGAGGGTAGTGATATAACCACCATCGAAGGGCTCGCTAAACCTGGGCAATTTCATCCGATTCAGAAAGCCTTTATAGAGAATCATGGGATGCAGTGCGGATTCTGTACATCTGGCATGATACTAGTTGCCAAATCTTTATTAGAGGAAAATCAGGATGCTGATGAAGAAGAGATAAAGTATCGCCTGGGGGGCAACCTTTGCAGGTGTGGAAATTATACAAATATAGTTAAATCGATCTTGGTAGCGGCTGAAAATATGAAAAATGAGAGGAAACAAAATGGTTAAAACATTCCATGAAGTAGGAAAAAGTCGGCCACTGATAACTGCACCGTACCTTGTAGATGGAAGCGCCTGGTATACTGCAGACCTGAGATTTCCTAACGCACTACATTGCAAAGTTCTTCGGAGCCATCTCCCGCATGCAAAAATAAAGAATATCGACATTTCCAAAGCCGAGAAACTTCCCGGTGTCATGTACGTAGCTACTCACAAAGATGTGCCTAAAGTCAAGTTTAAT
This sequence comes from Hadarchaeota archaeon (SeqCode), assembly GCA_964343275.1. Classification (GTDB taxonomy): domain Archaea; phylum Hadarchaeota; class Hadarchaeia; order Hadarchaeales; family Hadarchaeaceae; genus Hadarchaeum. Next base: position 3,178 of record CAYFIY010000043.1, on the reverse strand, counting down.
ATATCGCATCACCCTGGGGCAATCCCAAAAGATGAATACGTGCTGTCCGACAGGGTACGCTACGTTGGCGATAAAGTAGCCGCAGTAGCAGCCAGGGATAGGGACACCGCTGAAAGAGCCTTGGAATTGATTGACATTGAATACGAAGAGTTGCCATCAGTATTTGATCCAGAAAAGGCGATGAAACCGGACGCCCCTAGAATTCATAATAATATGGAAAAAAACATTTGCACAAATTTTGTAAATGCGTGGGGGGACGTAGAGAAAGGATTCAAAGAAGCGGACAGTATTTTCGAGGATGAATACTATACTCAGGCAGCTCATCCGAGTCCGATAGAACCACATGCGTGTATATCATATTATAAATCCGGCAAGCTCGAAATTTGGTCGAGTACACAAACGCCGCATCGATCATTGGCAAAATTGAGCGATATATTTGGCATACCTCAAAGCAAAATCAGAATATATCAACCTTATGTGGGTGGAGGCTTCGGCGTAAAGTGCGATATTATTCTAGAACCCATAACTGCATTTTTATCATTAAAAACAGGTGCGCCCGTAATTTTGGAGTTGACACGCGAGGAAGTACTCACCACGACTTACTCCCGTCATCCTTCAACCACTAAACTAAAAATCGGAGTTAAGAAGGATGGTACCATAACAGCCAGGCAAGTCAAAACGGTAATAGACACCGGCGCATATGCCTCACAAGGACCAGGGGTAATGGCTTTCATGGTTTATAGTTGTAACTCATTCACGAGTTTATACAAGACACCAAATTTAAAAATTGACGGATATTGCGTGTATACAAACAAACCACCCGCGGGGGCTTTCCGAGGCTATGGAAATCCACAGGTTGCTTTTGCTGCAGAATCAATGCTGGATACTATAGCTAGAGAATTGGGAATCGACCCCATAGAACTAAGGCTAAAAAACGTTATCCAGAAGGGAGACATAGACCCCACAACTAAATTCGCGATCAAAAGCTATGGTTTACAGGAATGTGCAGAAAAAACTGCGAGAACTATAGGTTGGAAAGAAAAGCGTGGAAATGGCGGAGTTGGTATAAAAAGAAGGGGTTTGGGAACGGCATGGTTAATGCATTGTACCGGTGTACACCCAGTTATGGATGAAACTTGCTCCTCCGAGGTGAAGATGTACTCGGACGGCAAAATAAGTGTAATAATGTCCGCACCAGACATAGGGCAAGGAATCATGACCACCACGGCCCAGATAGCTGCTGAGGAATTGGGAGTTCCATTAGAAGATGTAGACATTACCCGAGCCGATACTATTCAGCCATTTGATAAAGGCACCTATGCGTCTGGAGGCTTGTATATCACCGGAGAATCGATAAGACGCGCAACAGCCGACGTGAAAACAAAACTTTTGAATAAGGCGGCCTTGGAGCTTGATGCAAGGGTAGAAAGTCTTCAGATAGAAAATGGCAAAATCAAGGTAAAGGGAACTTCCAAAGATGTGCCCATATCAGAGATTATGAAAGGAGTCGAAAGCGGCGAGTTAATCGGAAAATCTACCTTTGTGCCTATCTCAAATGCACCTAATTTTGGTGTGGTTTGTGCGGAAGTTGACGTCGACGTTGAGACAGGGGAGGTATTCCCTGTGAAGATTGTATACGCACACGATGTGGGTAAGGCAATTAATCCAGCAATCGTTAAAGGACAGGTGGAAAGTGGAATTATTCAAGGGATAGGATTCGCCTTGACCGAAGATCTTATTTATGATGATAAAACCGGAGGAATTCTTAACCCAAATTTTGTCGACTACAAGATACTAACTGCGAGAGATTTACCAGAACTCGTTCCCATCATAGTTGAATCGCAAGAGCCAACTGGTCCTTATATGGCCAAGGGATTGGGAGAAGCCCCCATAGTGGCCGTTGCTCCCGCCATTACAAATGCCATTTACGATGCGGTAGGTGTGAGAATTAAAAAAATACCAGTTTCCCCTGAAAAACTATATCAGATGATTAGCAGGAAAAATACCTGATATCCAAATCGAACGATTTCAGCTGATAACTTAAGCGACTGCCCATACTTAATAAAAAAATACGTATTTATTTAAATCGAAGATTGTCAATTTTAAAAAAAAGGAAAAGGGGCGAATGCCCCCATTTTTAATCGCGTAAATTCTGGGTCTTACTATAGACCCCAATACTCCTCTGGAACCGCAGTTATACGAGGTATTATAAACTCTCCATTGATAATTCTGTCTTCAAGAACTTTAAGTTCATCTATTGTATCAGATGTCAGTGCATCAGGGAGATGTATTTTAAATTCCGCCCCACCGGCGGCCAAGCCGAGGTAGTACTCTCTAGCCTCAAACCTGCCTTCCATAACGCTAGTAATTATGGTATCATATGTTGGGTCGAGGATCCAGTTGCTACTTGCCACCATTACTTCTGGGACGAACTCTAAAGCTGGCCTATCCTGTTGTGGGTGAATGTAGTACACGCCTTGTTCGTTGGCTCCTTCCCAAGATCCAGTTGCATCAGAGAGGATAATGTCTGCTCCCGCTTCGACGGCCGCTATCGCATGTTCCTTAGCCGCTACTGGATCGAACCAAGAATATACCCATGAAATACTTAGTCCCACATCTGGATTGGCATCCTTTGCTCCCAGGATAAATCCGTTGAGATAAGCGTTGGCATTTAACACGGGATACTGTCCCACTATCCCAATGATGTTCGTTTCAGTTAGTTTTCCAGCAAGATATCCGCACAGATATGATGTTTCATGCAAGCCACTATCATAGTGGCCCACATTGGGTGGCACCTCTTCCGGGGGCGGGTAAAGTACATGGAGTTCTGTTCCCCCGCCAGCGCCAAGAACTATGATATCTGGTAAATCACTGGATATCGATTTGATAGCATCAGGGTACCAACTTGTATAGAGAAGGATGTCAAAACCCCTTTCAGCATAAGATCGGCCGACACGCTCTCCATCTGGGGTAAAAACGCCTTCCGAAAATTCATATGTAAGGCCATATTTCTCCTGCATTCTCAGCATGCCCTCATATTGGGGAAGATCCCATGATGTGGACGTGACAGTTGGGTCCATATGTATCGCAGCCACTTTCAGTGGCTCCGCGGCAGGAGTTGTCGCGGTAGGCGTGATCTCGTGCGTGGCAGTGGGCGGAGCAGTGGTGGTAGCCGTGG
>CAYFIY010000042.1:0-8554 GCA_964343275.1 Hadarchaeota archaeon (SeqCode) | reverse complement strand
CTTCAAGGCCGGGCGATGGTCCTGAAAGCTTCCGCCTATCTTAACTACTGCGTCCAAGTTGGCCCGCCTCTCCAGCAAGTAAACCAGCACCAAAGGCTGGGGTCATTGAAGCACCTTGGTAGTCGTAAACTTTTGCTAGGTCTATCATCTTTTTAAAACCTGACTTTCGTGCCACCATTCTAGCCAGCGAAAGTCTACCGATGCCTGCCAAGATTACTTTTATCTTTTCAGGAAGTTCGTGATTTTTGGTCACCTTTCTCAATGCCAACGTAACTTGCTCAGTCTGTTCGCGTTGAAATGCCCAGGCAGCTTTCAGCGCTAGGTTCACGCCTAGTTCCTCGAGATCGCAGCAGAAAGTCCTAGCGATTCGCCTCAAGCAGCTTTTTTTATCCTTTCCTCTACCATCAGGGGTCTCGCAGGTGTAGTCGGCCTGCTTCAGCATTCCAATTACCCTATAGACATCTGCCATGTTTGCAAAATTTTCTGTGGCCACCTGGATCTTTTCGCCATTTAATTGAATTTCCGAACATACGCACGGTAGAGGCGTGCGAAGAACTCCTGTATAGACAAGCTCCCCTGTCTTAAGCCTCTGGAAGTCGGTCCTACCTCGAGTACCGGGTTTACCGTTTTTTACTGGAATTATATCTACGGTTGTACTTCCCGCGTCGATGAATAAGCAGTCGGGATATTTTTCTCCTAGAATCAAAGTGCTTGCAACCCAATTGGCGGCCATTAGCTTTTCGGGAGTCGAGATGGAGCGTGAACGGGATAGCAGCTCGCCGTCCAATGAAATGAAGTAGCATATGTCGTCTCCAAACGCACCGCACACTGTCTCAATAATTTTTAACACACCTTCCCTCTTTGTCCTGAATGCATCACAGATTTCGCCCGTCATGGTGACTCCGACTCTATCCGGTTTTTTTGATTTTGCTATTTGTTTTAGAAATAACTTCAGCTTTTCATCGTTCTTCCAAAGAGGAATGTATTTTAACCAATGGTCTCTTGTCTGCCCGTTTTCTAATAGGATCACTTTGGTGTTCGCACCTCCAACATCAATGCCAAGTGATCTCATTTTTCTCGACCCCTAAAAGGGAAAGGGACTCTTCTATAGTTTCGATTAGATGTCGTTTAGCTGATGCCTGATTGTTTCCCAATCTACTAACAAGAAATATTGGATAGCCTTTTTTAATGATGCCTTCGGGAGCGAATGGTGGAGCGATTATTCCTGGGATTTCCTTAAGTTGGTTTAATTTTTTTGCAGCCACCTTGAGATTTCTCTTAGCCCGGGGTATTTTGATAATGGAATGTCCTCTTAGTTTTGGCTTCGGCAACGGTTTATTTTCAATAATAACGTCCATTAGAATTTCTGCCAGATTCGCCTGAAGAATTTGAGATAGAGGGACGAACGAGGTAGTAACTCTAGGGTTTAGTTCCACGAAATAAGGTATATCGCCTAAAACTAGGTCAACGCCGCAATACCCACGTAAATCTAGAATTTTTGCGGCATTCAATGCGACATCGACGCATTTTTTTGTCAGCCGGTGTTTAAACGGAATTTCTCCTCCCGTGTATTTGAATCTCCCATCAGTAATAATGTCTTGCTTGTTGACTGAGAGTACTTGGCCCTGTCCCTCAGACATCAGTAGGCAACAGCTCGCGTTCTCACCCTCTATGAATTCCTGATAAATTTTTTCCTCCCCCCTACGTCTAGATAAATAGAATTCTGTACCTTCGCATCTTACTCCATCCATAGATTTAGCTAAAATCCTGCTATTTGCCTTGGGGGGTTTTTTCCAAGTCCTAGGTTGGGGGACCTTATATTTGAGGGCAGAGTAGGTGAGCCATTTGTCTGCAGACGCCCGGATGACCTTCTCTTGAGCTCCGAGCACAGTCACATCTTTTTTCCCTATCCGTGCGGTGATTTGCTCAAGTTCGCCACCATTTTCAGGAGCTATAATCAATGCAGCGTCAGGTCTGTGACTCAAAGCTTCGTTTATTCCATCTTTGGCTAACAGCACGTCTGCATCCAGCCATTCGGTTAGACGTTTGAGTTTCTTATTGAGGGGTATTATTAAGTCATAACCCGCTTTGCTGAACTCCTTCACCATGGTCCTGAGCATCGCAAAGCCCTCTGAAAACAAGGTTGGTTTGGTTTCCGGTTGAACCCCAGAAATGCTTTCCAGGATTAGGATTCGCAACTACACCACCAAAATATTTTTCACCCGACGGACTAGTTTTTCAGTTATCATACCTTCTCTGGCTCCGTCTTTGCAGACCACACCGCGAACCCCTATCACATCGGGATCTAGTTCCTTTAATTCGATTATTTCGTTGACTCCTAAACAACCTGCGAGGGAAATATCCAATCCGAAAGATCGTGATTGGTTAATTAAATCACGTAATTTCTCTTCGTCCATAAAGGCCGTGAGAGGCGTACCGTCTTTTATTGCCGTGTCTAACATTGCGATGTCTGCCCCGGCGTTGTGAGTTATCCTTGGTATTGTAGTAGGATTGATAGTCCCTGCTCTCTGAGAGTCTCCATAGAGGCAAGCCACGATTTTTGCTCGGTTGTGCTTGTTCTTAACTGCCATCACGACTTGTTTCATAAGAAAGGTTGCGCTCCCCTCGTTTTTTACCCCCTTCAACCCAATTTTTATAATGTCTGCCCCAGCTTCGACTGCTCCAAATGCAGCCAAGGCAGCGCTTCCGGGCAGATCAGGAAAATCACCTATCGCAGCGCTAATTGGAATATTGGAGGGCGTGCCTTGTCGTATTTGGGAAATCACCCAGGGAAAGTTGGCCCCCAAAGACCCTTCAATAGGATTTTTCACGTCAATGATGTCGGCCCCCCCTCTCACCGCAACAAGAGCTTCCGCAACGTCCTTAGGACTGACCAGTAATAATGTCAAGCCAGTTCCTCCACACATTCCCTGAGGGTTGATAGAAAAGAGGTTATGTGCTTTCGACGGTGGTGGGGCATGACCACTAGCCTAATGCTTTTTGGTTCTTTGTTAATGGACACTAACCAGTTCTTTGATTTTAGTGATTTTTCTAGCTCGTTTAAATTTACATTTGCTGGCTTGAAGGCGACGATATTTAATTCAGGTTCGACAACGAGACCGAGCCCGTTTATCTTCTTAATACCCTTCGCCAGCCTTTCTGTCAAGTCCATACATCTCCTCACTATTGTTTTGTATTTTTTAGCTCTCAGTAAATTAAGAGCGGTCCAAACTGCAGCCGCTGAGGCACCAGCTCTCGTCCCCAAAAGCGTCGAACTCGTCTTTCGCAAGTAAGGCACATCCCTTTCCACTACTTTTAAACTCCCCTCCCGGAAAAGTACCGAACCTGCAGGTATCGGTGCTAGGCCCATCTTGTGGGGGTCGGTAATGATTGACATGACGCTATTGATTCCAAAGTCCCACTGCGGCGGATTTTTGAGGAATGGGAGAACAAAGCCACCAAATGATGCGTCGACGTGTAAAAAACATCTGTGATCCTTGGCGATTTCCGCGATTTCCTTAATGGGATCAACTAACCCAAGCGCTGTCGTACCGGCCGTGGCCACTATGGCTATCGTCTTTTTACTCACTTTTTCTTGGATACTTTCAACGCTTGCTCGGTAGTGGTCGTCAAGATGTGAATGGATGACCTTGATTTGCTGAAGGTCACATGCTTTATCCACCGAGTAATGGGCCGAAACAGGCGCCAGCACGAATTCTCTATTGAGCAACTTTCTCGCGACCCAGAGGGCTATAATATTTCCCTCTGTTCCTCCAGAGGTTACATATCCTTCAATTTTATGCCCTGAAAAGAGACTCGCTATCTTTTTTATCACTTCTCTCTCCAAAATCTTCACGCTCGGGAATATAGTTGGGTCTAGGAGGTTCGTTTCTATAAACTCAGTATAGGTTTTAACTGCAGCTTTCAACGGCTTTGTGCACATAGAAGAAAAAACTCTGCCAGAGTTATAATTCCAATCTTGACCTCTGCGATTTCTCAGTTCACTCAATGTTTCACTTAGATTCACATGGATACCTTCTAGCTGATGTATTGGGTTAAACCCTAATATTTTTCGAATGAGAAACTTAGGGTCCTTTCCAGTTCAAGAAGTAGTCCACTATCTTTTCTGCAACGTTTACACGTGCTACAGATTGTAGTCCCTTCCAGCCTGGAATGCTATTTACCTCAGTGACGACAGGCCCCTCCTGATCAATGAGGTCTACGCCAGCATGTTCACATCCCACGGTTTTCGACGCTTTAACGCAAATCCTCTTGAATTCGTCACTCAAATCGTAGGCCTGAACTTGCGCGCCTTTCGAGAAGTTGGTCTTCCAGTCCTTCCCAATCCTCTTCATCGAGGCGATTACCTCATCGCCAAGCACGAAAGCTCTTACGTCTTGATTTCCGTGGGGGATGAACTCCTGAATGTAGTATACGCTTCGCCCGAATTCCAAAGCTTTGAAGACCCTATAGGCGATGTCCCTATCGTGGATTCTCAAAATCCCGGCGCCAAGAGAACCGAAAAGCGGTTTCACCACTACATCCTTCAGCTCACGAAATGCTTTCATCGCGTCCTCATACTTTTCAGCTACAACCGTCTTTGGAACCGGGATTCCAGCGTCTTCAAGTAGTGAACAAGTGTAAAATTTGTCAGCGCATTTTTCTATGCTTGACGCTGGATTGAACACTTTCACTCCTAGGTTTTCGAGCCTATGGAGTGTGTCCATCCTGAAAATTATCTGTTCGGCAGAACCCTTTGGCGTCCATCTAACGATAAATCCACGTAATTTCTCCAGGTCATATCCTTTGCACAGCACTCTTGGTCCCTGAGATATCTTTGCCACGAGTTCATCGATTGGTAAAGAAACGTATTGGAATCCTTTCTTTTCTATTTCGTTCCCGAGCTGCTTAACGTGCCAATCTTTTTGGTCGGAGGTGAATATCCCGATTTTTTCCAATTTAGATCCCCAATGACTTCTGCAGTATTTCTTCATTTATATGGCCAGAGTGGAATACCCCGCCCGTTTTTATGTTGTTAATCGTGACCTCTGCCGGGGAGAATAGTTTTGGGTCTATTTTGTAAAAATCTCCTTTGTACTTCTCAAATATCTCCAAGAATGACGCTCCATAATCCTTTGATGAACTAGATGACACTTCTTCGATTAATCTTTTAATTTCTGAATCCTCGGCCGATACAAAATATTCCGTCCTTCCACCATATAGCACGCAGTCGTTTGTCTTACCCATAGCTTCTAGATCTTTTCTCGCGACAGGCGCTACTGGTGCTGAGCCAAATCCGCTTAGTATCTGGTTTACATCGAATCCAAGTTCGTGTAATTTGTGCACTCCAGTTTCGACAACCCTCGCGGATATCTGCACGCTCCCCACGATGGAGGCTGTGGGGGCGATGAGGATGAACAGATCTTTAGGATCCACACCACATTTTTCAGCGATATATCTCGCCACTTTTTCATCTGGAGCTTTCCTGGTCTCTAGAACTATGACAGCTTTATTAAAATAGTCACTGTACTTTATCTCACTAAAAATTTTTTCATTCCCTGCTTTTGCCCTAGCCGGACCAGACCCCATCGCGAAGTAATCTCCGACTTTTATCATCCAGCCAGCCAGTTGGGAACCCATACAAGCCACAGCTGGCTTGTCAACGGAAACGTGAATTTGGAGCCTCTTTCCCATCGTGAAATGGATCTCGCCTAATCCCCCGATACAAACTTTTGATAAAAGTTTCCCCGCCGTCAAACCACCTGGGCAGCTGGCTCCGGCATCGATCACTTTAGTTCCATTGCTAAGGGTTATCGAATTAATCCCAAGTCCCTCTCTTTCCTTTATCATTAGTTCAACGATTTCTACAGCTTTTTGGTTCACGCTTACGGGCATATTTCAATCAGTCCTCCAGATGTATATCTCACCATTCCCCAGTGATGCCAAATCCCCGCTATATCTGTCATAAATACCGGTGAAATGTTTGTTATCCACCGGCATACCATACTCCTTTAACATCTTCAGGAATACCCTCAAAAAAGTAGGATTGTAGGTCGAAGTGAGCTTAAAAGTAGGAATGATTTCAGGTTTATTGAACATCACTATCGTACCTTTATCCATCCCGGCACCAATCCTTTTTCCCCCATCACCGAAGCAGAAGATTGCTCCACCGTTCATATGCACACCGGAGAAATTGCCCAGGCTATTAACCACGGCAATTATCCCACGTCTCATGAGTCTACCTGTTTCATGTCCTGCATTTCCATGCACTATTATCGTTCCTCCTTTCATCCCATATTTTGAACCCCTGTACGCTGAACCTAGAAAACCACCTGCGTTACCATATATTTTTATTATACCTTTCTTCATCTCTGCTCCGGCCCAATCGTCAACATTACCGCGGATGCAGATTTCTCCCCCGTTCATTTCTCGCCCTAAATGCATCCCAACATCCCCGCTGATGGATATCTTCCCGAAGCTCATCCTAGCCCCAATGTGTTTTACCTTGCTAACATCTCCTTCGATAATTATCTCGTCATCGCCTTCAGTGCCCTTGTTGACTTCAAATATATCTCCGAGTTTTTTTTTCCTGTTTCCCACCAGCAATTCTAAATTTTCAACATTCTTTACTATCTTTCCAGAAATAGAATCAGGAGTGATGATTTCAGCATCAATCGGTAACTGGGTTACAAATTTCGGTTTTAAGATCATTTTGTTGCCTCGAAGAGATTATGTATATGGATGAGATGTTTGCCCAACTTTCCTCCATAGTTACCCGCTGATATTTTCACTATCCCCTCTACCGTGCATGCCCCTTCGATTCCAGCCTTCATAGAACTCTTTATGCTCTCTTCATCTAGACCGTTAATTACTATCTCCAGAGTCGAGTTGACATTTTCTGGTAATTCGGTTTTTACTGATGTTCTCAGAGTTGGACAATAGGGAGTATTGGTAGATGCTTTGAGGAACTCATACTTCGATCCAATCTTACTGCCGCTTCTCACCACTCCGCCAGGAAATGGGGCTACTACATTTTTAATCCTCTTCAGCGCATCGACGGCTCTTTCAGCGGCTTCCAATGGGCTGTTTTCATCTTTTCCAAGGATCAGAAAGTTACCTCCTCCTACACTGGTCTTGGTTTTGAATTTTTCTTCTACTAAGAACTCTCCTTCCATAACCGGGATTCTCCAAAATCTCCTGTCGTAGATACGCCTGGAGCTTTGATAGCCGTCTCCGAAGTATCTCAACTTACCCCCGACGTTTACTTCATTTTCTCCATCCTCTAGATTGTTGAAACACGCCGTCGTAGGGCATGTCAACACGCACTGGCTGATTCTACGGATAAGTTGGTCCTCGAGCCCTTTGTGGGACATAGCGAATACTAAAATGTTTACCCCTGGTCTCCCGTCTGGTGTTTTATCTGCTCCTTCCAAGCTCTCGATCCCAGCTTCAGCCCCGCACCCTATAATGGAAGTAGCGAGTCCTGTAGCGGAGGTGGCAGCATGTAGTGCCCATTTATCATTTTTTGCCGTTATCAAAACGCGGGCGCCAATTATGTCGAATGCTTCCGCGTATGTGTCCTCAATTTCAACGCCATTTATCCGCATTCTATCATCTCTCCTCTCAACAAACATTTTTCCAGCACAGGATAGTTTTCAAAAGTTACCGTATAGTACTTTGGGAAGGCCTCTTTCACATCCTCTGGTATTTCTCCTCCTGCGTTGACCCAGAATGTCTTTCCCTGTGTAGACTGCACCACTTTCCCATCTTTCACCACGATCTTACCTCCTTTAATGGTGTATTTGGACTTGGAGAATGCGTGCTCTATGTCGCCTTCCTTTATATCATAGATTGCCAAATCAGCGTCAGACCCAACAGCCAGATTACCCTTTCTTTTCAGCCCCAGTGCTTTGGCCGCAGTTGCTCTCGTTATGATGGCAGCTTCATAAAGTGAAAATTCCTTATCTAGTGTTCCGAGACTAGTCTTAGAGGACGCGGCAGGGTGGATGGATTTCAGAACACGATCTCGTGCTTTTTTGTTCATCAGCCAGGACAAGATCATGGGATAACCATAAAACGGTCCCCCGTTCGGGTGGTCCGTGGTCAAACATATCTTCCAAGGATCTTTGATTAATAGAGCAATCTCTAATCCTATGGCCCATTGTACAGCGTTGACATGATTCTTTTTTTTATAAGTGTACGGAACCACTCCGGCGCCGGTCTCCATCTCCACATCCGCGTTAAACCATTTATTTTTGCTAATCTTATACATCCGATGTTGAAATGGGCCGTCTGCTGTCATGGTGGTCGTATCATCGAACAAAATCTGACCCATGTCACAAGTCATATTAGTTCTCTTGTCTATAATCTTCGCAACTTCTACAGCACCAGAAGCAAAGTTGGCCCAGCTGTCACCAGCATAAGAACTGTACTGTATATGGGTAATGTGTATCCTATCCTTGATGGCTTCAATTGTTTTAATGGTATTTTCGTAGTTTCCAAGTTTACCCAATTTATTAGTATGAACGTGAACCGAGTGGGGGAGCTTTAGTTC
>CAYFIY010000041.1:0-8865 GCA_964343275.1 Hadarchaeota archaeon (SeqCode) | reverse complement strand
AATTCTCTAAAAAAAGTGCCCCTAATTGCCCGCATACGGGCGTTTCTCAAGTTTTTCGATATAAGGTATGGCTGGGAAAGTAGCGAGGGAAACACCCCCGCTACGACCCTATTTAACGTGGTACTTAGAAAGCCGGCTTAGACGACCCTTTATTACCATATTTCTCAGACGGTTTCTTGAAACTCATGTAGAAATACTCATTCCCACTGCTTTTTGCTGTGCGCCTCCACATTGCAAACTCCATGATTTCATCACCCACCTTACCTTTACCAGTAAAATCGGGTTGATTGTCCGCTGACTTCTTATCGTTCTCAAATACCGTAGCGGTATTCTCTTTGTGTTCAAATGCCATTGTTGGCTCCTTTGTTTGTTAAATGTTTTAGCGAGTACAATATCAACCTAAAGATACTGGTTTTAAAAAACAGCACATTCATTAAATTGTTGGCCAACCAAGGCCTGCTTATCACACCCGCTAAACTGTATTCTTTATTAATGAAAGCAGTAGGCAGTAGTGGTCTAATGGAACAACCATATATGGCTCGCCCCTGTCTTCCCTTATTACCACACCAATTTCTTCTTTCTCCGGCTTGACCCATGTAGCAATAGTCTTCCTCCGCTTGCATCCATAGTACTTACCTTCAATTTCAATATCACCCATCTCATGTTGGGCCCCACCTCGGTCACGGTTGTAAGCATCTAATTTAAAGTCTTTGGCAATGTTAACTGCCTGCCTCTGGAGTTCCGCTCCCCTCTGCCGGTTGCGCCTCCCTCTCCTTTGATTTTCTTTTTTCTTCTTTTTCGAGGTACTTCGTGTATTTTTTGACATCTTTTTTCCATATTAAGTAGTTTTCAAACAACCCCCTCACCATTCTGAGTTCTTGGCTTAGTTCATACATCGCTTGGAATAGGTAATTGAGTTGCCTATCCCTCTCCTTGTTGGACATCTTATTCTTTTTAGGTTTCATTGTATTACCATTTTGACTTGTTTTTCTTTTCCCAAGCAACTGGGGCAGGATTTGAATAAATTTTTTACCTCAGACGTATGGATATAATCACACTCTGGGCACACATAGTCCCAAGTAATCTTATCTTCATCGTAGTCACCATAGACCACACTTGGCTCATGGGCCTCTATATTGAATATGTGGTGTGGGTTAAGCAGTTCCTCTACTGGGAGCAGGATTAAACTGGAACTGTTATTGTCCCCGCCTTTAATATCTCGGCGGGTATCTCCAAGGTATTTACGGCACATATTTTGAATAATATTAGTCTTTAGAAAGATTGCGGCGTTCTCATTTTGTTGTTCATCTACCAATATATAAGCAACGTATTTAGCCTCGGTCTTTGCTATACCGCTCGGCTGACCGTTCATTGCATATTCTACGGCGATATTGCCAGTTTTCCATGCCTTATAATCCTTCTTAAACTCTACGGTCTCTAACAGTTCGGCCCACTTGTTCTCTGAGAGTTTACCCTCCAACAGGTTCACATCAAATCTATTATCTGCACCACCACTATCCCTTACCTGTTTAGTAATCTCCTTCAACTGCCCCTCATCAAGATTAATACTAATGTTTTTCATTCGACTGTTCTAATGGGTTAGTACTCATAGTATCCGAAGAACCAGACGCTACTTTCCGGTGCCGTTTTAACTCCACCCTAAACCCAAGCCTTTCCGCCTTACGGCTGACCCACTCAACAAAATCCCTAATGTCATCATCGGTTGTATCATCCGAGGGGTGTATATACAATTGGCTCCAGTCCATTAGAATGGAACCTCGCCAACCTTCTTCCTTAGTGTACCAACAGGATACCTCACCGGGTTGCCAGACTCATTGACAAAGTTCTTATAGCTTACCTCAATAATCACACTGAACCCATCTATCATATCAAACTTTAAATATGGTAAAGTAATTCTGTCGCCATCTTTCTGTTCCAAATTAAGGATACCGCAAAACTTAGCGAACCCCCAATTACGGCTCGGCTTATAATTGTATCCGGGCTTCTCCTTGTAACGAAATATCCCATTGTCTTTAATGTCTGCTTTTGGATAGTCCCTGTGTTGAACCGTATAAACCGGTTTGAAAATGTCGGCAATGAATTTACCACACCTAACATTATCTACCACGTCTAAGGCTGTGATGGTTGCTTCATATTCACCGACAGGTAATTTTGTCCCGACACCTGTCTCGCCGGGTATGTAATAGGCATCTCCTGACATCTGTTTTATTTGTACGTCTGCTTGATACTATATATCTTATCAAGGGAAGCTTGGAGATTGTCCATCGTTATCTTACCGGTTTTTAACGCCTGTAAGACTCTCTCAAGGTCATCATCTTTTAAACCTTCAGCATCTATATGAACCATCGCTTTAACAAAAGCTTTTGACCCCTCTGATTCAGTCTTAATTATCTCCTTACATTCATTCTTTGGTATCAATTTTGGGCGCGACTTATCTGGCTTTCCACCGTCGGTAGCCTCGTATTCCACACCTTCCATAACATACTCCACGAAAGCCTCTATCCTACCTAGCTCAGATGGCTTTAGAATACCACCCTTTTTATAAAGTTCTAAGGCAAAACCATACCTAACTTTACCACGATTTACCTTATCCCAATCTACTTGTTCGACATTATTATCCATTATATTATCCTCTTTGTTAATGCATCCCTTTAATTCCACCGCCACAAACCTCAAAAAACGAGCAGTATTTCTTGTTACACTCCCAATTCTCCACAGGTACAAGCCCCGGTTCGTCTATGTTTTCTTTAATTGGGGGCAACCCATCTTCAAACAACTCTTTTACCTTTTCCCAGTATCTCTCAGCTGTATCAAGGTAGCTAAGGGGAACCCTAAGCTCCTTTACTCGCGAATTGTTTTTATTGTAAAACAAAAGGGACATCTTGTTTATCTTAATATTGTTATCTCTAAAATACAGACCATAGGTTCCAAGCTGAATCATATAGTTCTGAATATTATCTATACTACCATACTTCCCAAAGATGGATTGCCACTTATAATCATTACAGGTTTTAATATCATACAGGGCGCCATCCTTTAATACCATGGCATCAATAAAACTCCTGACATTTAGCCTTGGAATGATGATTTCTTTTTCAATATAGACATCCAAATTGTTCTCATCTGCATATATCTGAAGTGCATCCTGCATATCAGTATGTACCAAATCACCCAACCGAAACAACCGCATTGTATCTGAGTCCTTATCAGACGCCGGAAACCCCTCTATCTGAGCATAGTAGTGCTTACGCATACATAGACCGGCTCCAGATGCATGATACCAACTGTCCCGCCCCTCATACCGAGCCTCAAAGTTATCATCTCTCAGGCTCAAAATGTGGTCGTCGTATATTTTAAAGAGGTCAATCATCTTCGTCCACCACAATAGTTGGCAGTACATCCGATATTTTTCTGGATATCAGGCGTTTCATACCCTGATTCTTTGCACGCTGAACCATGTCATTTACCAATGACAAAGCCCAATTATCAATGTTGTTCAAGGCGAGGATGTTGACCTGTACACCCGCATCATTAAACAGTCTTTTAACTGCTGTTTTGTTTAATACCATTTTATCTCTCCGAATTAGTTGCCAGAACTTAATGCCGTTTCTAAGCATATTCAATCATTAATTCGTTTAGATTCATCATCAGACCACATATCCATAGCATCAAGTTCAGACCTTATTATGTCTAACACAATACTCATAGCCTTATAGATTCCAACCATATACATTGTGTTCTGAGAGTAATCATCATTTTGATTGTTTCTTGAGAGTCTCCGATTCTTTTCCCGGACAATATTAACCTCATCCCGTAGTTTCTCTAAGACTTGTTCCAGTTCCGCTAACACTTTCTACCTCTTCTTTCTTGTTCAAATTATCTTCCCAACCAACAGTCCCAATAGCAACCCGAAAATAAAATCCCGGTGCTTCTTGGCTTCGTAAATCAATGTAATTAAAAAATCCATTGACACTTGTTTTAACTCACTCATTTCGTCTCCTTTAACTGAATTATCTTGCAGGCCAGATACACACAGGCATCAAGCAATTCTTCTAATGTTTCTACAACAAAATCACGATTGTCACTTATGAGGATTTCTTCCCCATACTTTTTTGCTCCCGCATCAAGTCGGTCTTTTATCAACCCTATAACCTTTTCATTAATTCTTTTCATTAGTGACGTGCCTATTTAATGTAGAAAACAGGATTTGAATTTCTGAATCTTTCATTCTGTCCAACAACTTTCTATCTAATTTTAATTCCATTAATACTTTTATCATTATTTCTCTGTCATGCTTATCCATCGTTACTCCATTAATTTAGCTATATAAAAATGGGGAGGCGGAAAAAACCACGCCACCTCCCCGAGAAGGGACATCCGAAGGTAGAAAGGACGGGGTAATGAAAGACCCCAAACGCCTCCGTTGCCCCATTAATCATGTTCGATTCCCCTTAAACAGATTAAACATACCTTCCATTGCGTAGTCAAAGATGTTTGTTCTTTTCCTACTGTCTCGCTTCTGTCCCGCCCTGTATCCACGCATATAGATTGTGTGTTCTGTTGGGTTCTCTTTTCTTTTACGTCCTCTTTTAGGCATCTATTCTCTCCTCTTCTGTTACGATTGCATCATAAACATCTTCTGGTAATATCTCATACCCATCACACTCGGGGTTCTCACACCCCAGTCCAAGTTCCGACGAACCATCGCCGGTATAACTGGAGGCATAACCCCACCACCACATAAGCTTATCACACTTAGGGCAGTGTACTCTTGATTTTTCACCGTCCATTAGTCTAAATCCCCACCAGTTTCCTTTTTACCGAACATATTTTCTCCCGCTTTTCTTGGAAACATCTGTCCGTTCAACCTTCTCTCTTCTTTGAAGTGGTTATACACATTCTCAATTAACCCGACGAGCGCGGAAACCTCTTTGGTTTTCAATCCGTTCAAGTTCCAATGCTGAACCTCGCGCAGAAATTTCGTTGCCTTTTGCCGGTACAAAAGAAAATGAGATTCTGTGTCTCGAGTTCTATTGCCTTGATTGATGAAGTCGAGGAAAACCTGTTTACCTAAAAGACGCTTTTCGTCCGGCGAGTGGTTATTTTCGGCTTCAATGACTCTTAGGTCATGCTTTATAGCCCGAGGAGCGTTGGCACCTATATGCCTTTTGGATTCAAGATAAGCATCGGTTATACCCCTGCGTAAATCCACATCCTTGGTTGCCTGCTCTATCTCAGAAGGTGTATATCCACCAACCTCATAGGCCAAAACACTTTTCTTCATGTCAGCATCCGCTCTATTAATGGCTTCAACATTTTTAAAGTACGTTGCCGAAAGCCCAGTTAAAGAACAAAGCGAATTAATGAAGTCAACCTCATTGTATTCACCGTGTTCTTTACGGTATTCATCCCTGTACCGAACGACAGCCTTCGACATCTCCGTTACAGTTACGTTTAGCCTCTTGGTGTTAGATGCAAACTGAATCTCTAACATCTCAAGCATAGTTAAATCAGTACGCACCATTGCATCAATGGTTTTATGTCCGAGACTCACCGCACTTAGCCACCGACGTTCACCATCCAATATCCACCACTTTCTATTGTCGTGCTTAGATGCCGTGTCGCCGAGTATCAACTCATTGTTATCCGTTTTAACAAACGGGGAAACAATAATAGGGTAATACATACCCTTATCCTTGATGTCCTCGGTAAGCGACAGTAATGCCTTTTCGTTATTAGCCCAATCCTGACGTGGTTGTGCTGTATCTTGAACCACATCCTTTACGTTAATCTTAACTACTATTCTCTCTTCTTTTTTCATCTTACTTTTCTCTCCGTTGAGTTAATGAGAACACCATAGTCCAATGATATTCTACAATCCAATCAATTAGTAGCCGGAAACTGGACTCCATTAGGCCACCTTACCAATGTACGACTTTGCGTAGTTGGTTAAGTATTGTGCAATGTTACTCGCAATAGCGTTGTCTATATCTATCATCTCTCCATACACATATTCTTCGGGGGCTCTTGTTGTGAGCCACCTCGCCGTCTTCGTTACCGTCATTAAGTCTTCATGTTCGGTTGGCACCACACCATTAACAATGCTCTCGATACCACGTTCACGGTACCCGAAATGCTTCAGAGCAGGGAGATGCTTCCGCACCCCCCTCTCCACTAACCCCTCTAAATACCTCATACTATTCTTTTTCATCCTATCACCCTGTAAAATGATTCCAACCCATAGCTTTCAACTCTTGTTGGATTTCGGGTTTATCAAAAAAGTCCAACTGTTCTTTTAACATCGCTTGGATAGACTCAAAGCACGGATTCCTCTTGTTTAACTTGATGTGCGCCATACCACGTAAAAAAGCGTTGAAGCTTTCGGCACACACAGTAGAGTCTGACTCGCCTCTTGCTTGTAGTTGGGTTAAAAAGACATATAACGCATTCTCCATTTGTGCCCTTGAAAATTGTGAGTATCTTTTCATTCATTTTCCTTTCTTGTTTTTTTTATTCATATTTCTATAACGCATAGGCATTACAAAAGTTCCATATTAATTTTATGAGCCCCTGTGTTTTTTGTTTTACGCCGAAGCAACCTTGGAGCGCGCCTTCCGTGGACACCTCGGTTCTCTCCGAGACCCCGAATATACTCATTAGACATTCAAGGTTGTAGAGGCTCAAGTTCAAAGGGCTTGGCATAAGATGTTTGTTCATTGTCTGGTAGGCAGGAACCCCGACGGCTCCCACTTTTCCAGAACAACCAAGCCCCCCTATGGAAACACTTTCAGAAGTCTCTCTCTCCCTGTACGATAGTCCCCGGTGCCATGTCCGAGCGACGGCATCACGGCGTGGCTATCTCCCCGAAGCAGAGGTGTTTCCAAATTTAAATTTTGTTTAATCATACTGCTTATAGTCGGTTCGCTACAGAAAGTTCCAATTTAGATTCATCTTCTTTTTCTAACATCCGCAGAAGTTCAACAGAATTAGAAACGATATACCCCGCCAACTCCCTTTCGCTCATCGGAACGCTCTCATCATCACTATCCATATCCGCACAGTCATGCTCTTCATCTAAAGACAGACACTTGAATGAAGACCCATCGCTTAACCATGTCTCTCCAACTGTTATCACGATAACATCATCTTCGTGCCATCCGCATTCGTCAATTGTTTCTTTCGGTAGTATCCTTAATAAATCAGACACTTTTACTTTCGGTGTACTTAGCATTAGGATTCTCCCGTCTGCCAGTTCTTTTACTACCGACAAAACATCGCCGTGGGTGTTAGTTTGACAGAGATTCCCATTAGCGTAATTATCGAACGCCTCTTGCTCTGACCTTGCTTTAACTTCCCAGAACTGGGTATCGCTTCTTTCCACTCTTACTTTAAATTTTCTCATTCCGATTTCCTTTCTGTTGTTTTTTGTTTACGTTCCATATGTCTTATACGTTTGAGTTTCCAGAAAGTTCCAATCTTTTTTTCATCCCCAAAATATTGTATCGAAAACAATCATGGCTTGACCGCAACATCTAAAGTTTGGTTTTCCGGTACTAGCCTTGTTTAAGGTGTTGCCACAACTAGAACATTCTAAAGAGTAGATTACTTTGTGTTGTGGGACGTTGACTTCGTTTCCATAGCATCTTACTGGACGTGCCCCAATTTCAATACACTTTGCTTTCCATTGTTTGCCATGCCCTACATCATCCGGAGTTAAGGCGTGTGCTATCTCATGTAGTATCGTATCCATGACTTCCTTCTCATCGTTCAAGTCAGTCAAGTGAGTACTTAACTTCAGCATCTTTTCATCATAGCAACACAACCCAAACAACCGCTTGGCCTTCTTCATGTAGGAGAAGGCCCAACCGTTGTCTGTTAATCCGTGATTTGACATAGAAGCAAGAGCAAGTTTCTTGGCTCGAATCAAATCCATGATTATTTTACCTTACTTATTTTTAGGTTTGATTTTATCAGTTTCGTATCGCCCTGTCTAATGACTTTGCGATTACTTAAAACCATCTTGTCTTTCTTTTTATCAAAGACCCAAGTTTCTTCAACTTTTGTATCTTGATACCATTTCATTGTTAAACCTCGTTTGTTTTTAGGGCGTGATTGAGTATCCGTACCCTGTTCTTTTGACTGTGGGATTTAATGACATTTAAAACAGCAATAGACTCACGCCTAACATCATCAATTTTCATTGAATAGTTTCGTGTGGACACGCCATTTTCTTTGAGTATCTGATTCCTCAATTCAAGAGGAAGTTCATTTACTGTAATCGGTTTCATTGTGATTTCCTTTCGGTTATTTTCGATTTCGGTTCTGTGTCTTATACGCCTCGGGTTCCAAAAAGTTCCCAATTATTTTTTTCACGAGGAGAAATTTATTTTGAAGTATATAATATTCATCCATCATATTTCTTTTTCTGCAATATTCTTTAAGCTGTATGCCCCTTCTCGCTTTCCAAGAAAACGAATCCGGTACGTAGGAAGCGTCCCAAGAATTATAATTATCTGCGTTCACCTTCTCAGCACATTTTATTTCTTCTTGAAGTCTAAACAAATATTGAACTCCATTGTACCAAGAAACCGTCTTGCTTATTATCTTTTTAATTAACACAGGGAATATTCCCTACCTATTCCCTACCTATTCCCACACTTCGGAAAAACAGGGTGTATATTCACCAACCCAAGAACCAATGACATTTTTTTGCCCATAAATCCTAATTCGTAAGGCGGGTCGGTTACAATAGCATCAACTGAATTATCGTCTAATTCTTTAATCTTGTTGATGCAGTCGCCGTGAAGAATCATACGAATATATCCTGTTGTGCGAATCTCTTTT
>CAYFIY010000040.1:0-9059 GCA_964343275.1 Hadarchaeota archaeon (SeqCode) | reverse complement strand
GGAGCATCGTCCTCGACATCCCTCTTCCTCATCACAAACCTATCGAAACCGGATCCCATATGAATCTCCCTCGGAAGGCCCTGAAGGCGGGAAAAAATCTCCTCGCGGGACAAATTGATCACCCTCCCCGTATCGACACATTGTATACCAACATCTACGGCGAGGTCCACACCCGCAGCCCAGAACTTATCCGCAAGACCATCATCTGTGGGAATTGGATTCTCGGGATCGCAAACACCCTTCAAACCATACTCTTCCAACTTCTCGTTGACCTTCTTGGGGATGAGCTTCTTATTCCAATCATCCTTGGGGAATATTGGCCCCTCCATCGACCTCCTCAAAATCTCCTCCATTGTGGGATCAGACATTACCGAAGACCTCCTCATTTATTATCAGTAGAGTTAAAACTAACCTCTTAGGAACGTGACGAGTCGGTAAAATTATTGGCAATATAACTTTCATTTGATTTTTGAAAAAAATATTCACCTACCATTCTATCCATTTTGAGGTTCATATCTTTGGTTATAAATTTTCCCATAAAAAAGATTTGTATGAGTCTCATTTACCGAAATTTCTAACTTTCCGTATGCCTGATATTTTCTATATCCTAGTACGTCAAATTTAATAGTTGTTTTCACAAACGCAAGTTAGAGGATTAGCTCTACTTGATAGTTATCTTTAAAAATATATTAACTTCATTTAGAATAGTCGTGCCAAAATTTAAGTAAATCACTTTTCTCGACCATGGCATACTTACCACCACCTATCATTGGGATTATTTTAATATCGTCATCTGGTTGTATTTTTGCATCTAATTCTCTTACTATTTCACCATTGATAACAATTTGCATGCTGGCATCGATATTTGTCCCCCATGACGCTAGCCTCTGGCTTATATTAGTTCCATAATTCCTGTCGATGAAAACAAAAATATCTAAAACATTCTGAGCTTCGACTTCAATATAACTTTTTCCAGTTTGACTTCTTAATGGACCGTATAATTTAATCTTAATTTTTGGATCAGCGCCGTCTAAACATTCTTTTCCCGGCAATTTAATCAAATCCCATTTTATAGATCCATTAACTCTATGGCCGATATAGTTTAAAGGGAGTCTGCATCCCTGAGACCCCAATCTCTGCCGACGATGGCCTTGCATATGGTTTCTGGGCTACTGGGGCGGACCTCGCTGTCAACGTTGGCATGCTCTGCAGTGATATATAGAGATGGTAGTCAATCCATCAAGAAAGATTTAAATAGCTCTAATAGAGTAAGTGTAAATTGGTCATATGAAATCAAGCGCCTTAGCTGGGATCATAGTAGTTATAGTAATTATAGTCGCCGCGGCTGCTTACATAGGAACCCAACCTGCAGCACCATCTACCACAACAGCGCCTACAACAACCACACCAAAGACAACCACAACCACTACAACTACTACGGCAGAAGAGCCACTGAAGGTGGCTGCAATACATCTTCACCCGACTATCGTAGCTACCGAGTGGGACATATCTCAGAATCTAAGCATGTTGAGAATGAAAGATAAGTATAACTTTACATTTGATTTTACGGAAGGAGTTGGTGTAACTGATGGCGAACGTGTGGGACGCTCTTATGCTGACAAAGATTATGACATCATCTTCCTTACAAATTGGTACCCCGATGCTATCAAAGCGATAGCCGATGATTTCCCAGATGTCGTGGTTCTTGGCGCTGGCGGAGGAACCGAACTCCATGTACTTTACCCGCCTCCGGAAGATATTCCACCAAATGTGGGGCACTATGATAGTTTCATGCATGAATCCGCATATTTGGCTGGATACCTTGCTGCAAACGTGACGGAAACGAATATCCTTGGGATAGTGGGACAATACCCCGTAATAAATGCTAACAGGTACTACAACGGTTTTATACAAGGAGCGAAGGATGCCAATCCAGATGTGGAGATTAAACTCACTTGGGTTTTTACTTGGTTTGATCCGCCTAAGACTAAGGAGGCAGCAATAGCACTCGTTGAAGGAGGAGCTGATTTTATCTTTTCCGATGCAACAGGAGCTTGGGAAGGAGCCAACGAACAAGGCGTGTATTATGTTCCAGCACAACAAGATAGGCCAGCTATAGAGTTCGCCCCAGATGTAGTTATAGCAAGTAGCAATTGGAACCTTGATCCAGCTCTTGATGATGTAATCACTGGCGTTCAAGAAGGCAAGTTTGAGGCTAGAGAGTATATGTACGGTTTGGCTGATGGCGGAGTGACATTTAAACTACATCTTCCCGACAAAGTACCATCAGATGTTCTGAGTGAGCTTAACGTTCTCGAAAAGAGAATCATTAACGGAGAGTTGGTAATTACACCTGTCATCGCAGCCCCAGATGAGTATTGGGGACTGTAGCGGACGCTTTTAATTCTAAATACAATTCGGTTATCTAACTGTCGTGTATAAAGTTTCTAGTTTCATTATTGAGTTAGCGTTACTGCTAGGAAAGTCAGGAAGTGGAAGGCTTTTTGGATCCATATTGTGAACATCAACATGATTATATTGTATATCAGGGTTTCTGTATTGTTCTAGAAAATCTGATATTTTTCTTCGAATCACATGCTTTTTTTGGGGCCTTTAGTACCATTCATCGGCTAAATTTCTTGGGAAACGACGAAAGTAATGACTGGGCTTTCAATCAAGCTAGTGCGGGACTAGATCTTATATTAATCCTAAAAGCTTAGCGAGGTTATCGCCTAGCATACCTTGCATGGCCTTTTCTGGTATTTTCGGCAACCCGATTTGTTCAGCTAGGTCGTTTAGCCCCCTGAATTGGGCTAAACTTTCTTTTATCGGCACCTTAATGTCAGTTCCCCAGAAGATGTTTTCGTGAGGGCACTTATACCCCGGGGCTCTTAGCAGTGTTCTAAGTATTTGCTCGTTTCCGGGACGACCTGTAAGACCTTCGAGACTAGTCCAAAAAGAGGTATCCGCAAAAACATTTCTGTTCTTTCCAATCAGGGCCATAGTCGTCTCTACCCATGGGCAACCGAAGTGCGCAACAATTATCTTCATTTGCCTAAATTCTCGAGCGACGGCATCGAGTTGGATTGGATGCGAGTATTCTAAAGGAGCTTCAACTGTCGTTGTGAAAGACTGATGAACCATAATCGGCACGCCTAAATCTTGAATTTTATCGTACATGGGCCAACATAATTCTCTATTGTCGGGCCTGTAATAATCGTAATCAGGGTAAATCTTTATTCCTTTCAAATCAAGTTCGTTGATGCACCTCTCTACTTCCTTTACTGCCCTTTTACCATACCACGGATTTACGTTCCCGAAACCGATAACTTTGTCTGGGTGTTCCTTTTGCATTTTCGCTACAAAATCATTATTTTGTGGTGTAGCCATTTCAATCCATTCTGAGTTTGGCGTCTTATTTGCATATGCTAAGTTAACGAACTTGTCAACACCTGCTTCATCGCATTCCTTGATGTATTGTTCAACGGGTATACCTTGACCCATTTCTTCTGGCGGGGGCATTTTCCAACCAGGGGCATAATGTTCAACCATTTCTATAAGAAATTTACCATATAGAGCCCGCCCTTTTGTTGCGGTTTGGTCTCTGCCTATGTGTGTATGTGCATCAATTATAATTTTACCTTCTCCTATAATTTTATCGATTTTTGTCCATAAAAAGACTTTGGCTGACATGAGGTTGAGCTTTCGATGATTATTTAATTTTGAACGCACTAGGTTAAACTTTTAAATTGAGTAAAACAGTGCTAGCGGCAACGTTTCTAGTGTGGAGCTCATCACCCGTTTTATAAAGCTTGCGACGTTATCGTCTTTAAATTAAATGTACCCGAACGTCTCAGCTCAGCGGATAGCACAGGTGCGGGGGTTTAAATTTAGACAAGGTTTAAATATATTTATTTGAAGTAATTAAGAGAAGATGGAAAAAGTTAAGCTAATCATTAACGAACAGGTTTATGAAGTTGAAGTGGAAGATTCTTGGACCTTGTCTCATGTTTTAAGGGACGTTTTAGGACTGACTGGTACTAAAATCGGATGTGCAACTGGGGAATGTGGTGCCTGTACAGTTTTGGTTGATGGTAAGCCAATACTCTCTTGTTTGACTCCAGTGACGAGGGTTTTAGATAAAAGAATAGTCACCATAGAAGGCTTAGCAAAAAATGGTGAGTTGCATCCAATTCAAACAGCATTCGTGGAGAGGGGAGCCATTCAATGTGGTTTTTGTACTCCCGGATTGGTCCTTACTGCCAAAGCTTTTTTGGAAAAAAATCCAGATCCGACTGAAAAAGAGGTAAGAGAAGCTATTTCTGGAAACATTTGTCGATGCACTGGATATGGCAAGATAGTTAAAGCAATTTTAATGGCAGGCAAGGAGATGAGGGAACAATGAAAAACAATTCGGAGTATGGTGTAGTTGGTAAAAGCAAGTGTCGAGTCGATGCAATAGAAAAAGTCACGGGCAAGGCCAAGTATACTTGGGATCTGAATTTGCCTAGTATGCTGCATTGTAAAATTCTCAGAAGCCCATATCCACACGCAAAAATAATCAGTATAGATACCTCCAAGGCGGAAAAGTTATCGGGAGTCAGGGCTATACTCACCCCGGCAGATGTGCCGGATACTCTTTTTAACAAAGCATATCGGTTTAGTTTTCCCCGAGACAAATACAAATTTGACGAACGTGTTTTAACTCGAAAGTCCAGATTTGTGGGGGACAGGATTGCGGCGGTAGCTGCTGATACAGAAGAAATAGCAGAACACGCAATTAAACTGATAGAGACAAAATTCGATAAACTCGAACCTATCATGGACCCTGAGAGGGCAATGGAGGAAAATGCACCGAAAGTCCACAGCGAATCAAAAAACAATATCATCCAGCAACTCGTGGTTGAGTTGGGGGATGTGGAAAAAGGATTCAGAGAGGCTGATTTCGTTTTTGAAGATAAGTTTAAAACACATTCACAATACCATTGTGCGTTGGAATCTCACGTCAGCATTGCCGACTATGGTCCCAACGAGTTGACGATTTGGAGTTCTCATCAAGCTCCCTTCCAGCTTCGCAACATGGTATCCGGAGTGACAGGCATCCCCCAACACAAGATTAGGGTCATGAATCGATATTTGGGGGGGGGGTTTGGCGGAAAGGATGAGGCTTTTGATGAACTAATAGCTGCTTTGTTGTCTAAAAAAAGTGGCAGACCTGTCAAGGTATCAACTGATAGAAAAGAGGACGTATCAGCGACGAATAGAAGACATCCCAGTGTTATTACGGTTAAAATTGGGGTAAAAAAAGACGGTGCCTTGACAGCTTTACAGATAAAGTCGATATTAGACGGAGGGGCATACGCTACCTGTAGCGCAAGGGTTTTGGCATCTAATGTTGGTGCTCCTCCATTATTGTACAGTGTAAATAACTACAAAGCGGAGGGATTCGTCGTTTATACTAATCGAGTTCCTGGCGGAGCTTTTCGGGGGTATGGTAACCCTCAATGGGTTTTTGCCGTAGAATCCATGTTGGATATTGTAGCCGAAAAACTAGGAATTGACTCATTGGTGGTTAGGCTTAAAAATGCCCACGGAGAGGGCGATCCGAATTACGTTACAGGTGGGGGGATAGATAGCTGTGGACTTGAAAGGTGCTTGAGGGAAGGGGCGGAGAAGATAAATTATTATGGCAGGGGGAAATCAGTGGGGGCAGGCGGAAATATAAAGAGAGGAATTGGAATCGCAATGGCCGTGCACCCGACTTCTGCGACTCCATCGGGAACTGAATTTTGGGGCGCATTAATCGCGATTAACCCGGACGGGACAGTAAACTTAATGGTCGGTACTAATGAAATGGGCCAAGGATCGAATACTGTATTGGCTCAAATCGCGTCAGAGGAATTGGGGGTCAACTATGACAATATCTCTGTTATCTCGGGAGATACTAATTCTAATCCTCAGCAAGTAGGATCTTACGCATCTAAAACTACCCACATAGCTGGAAATGCTGTTAAACTAGCAGCGGGTGATGCTAAAAACAAACTCCTCAAGGAGGCTGCGGCAGTCATGGACGTATCCCTTAAAGAGTTAGTGTTGTCAGGAAATAAAATATCTACAAAGGATGGTGTCAAAAATATCTCGTTTTCTGATTTAGTTAGAAGAATCAAAGACGAGAACATACCCCAAATTATAGGCGTGGGTGTTTACAAAAGTGAGACCAACGCACCATCTTATGCTGCACATTTTGCAGAAGTAGCAGTGGACACAGAAACCGGAAGAGTTGATGTTTCCAAATATGTATCCATGACTGATGTAGGCCAAGCCATAAACCCAGACCTGGTAGAGGGTCAACTTGAAGGAGGACATCATCAAGGGCTAGGTTATGCTCTGTCTGAGGGTCTCATATGGGACGAAGAGAGTGGTATAGTTCTCAACTCCAATATCCTTGATTATGGTATGATTCCACCCCTAGATTCACCTGTTATGCAGATTGGCTTGGTCACGACGGTGGAACCAACTGGCCCATTTGGTGCAAAGGGAGCTGGCGAAATTTCTCTTGATCCCGTGGCACCAGCTATCGCCAATGCAATCTACAATGCGGTAGGGCTCAGAATAAAAGAGCTCCCCATTACTCCCGACAAGCTTATTTTGGGATTATTTGAAAAAGAGAGGAAAGATGAATGAAATATATTAGTGCTAAAAGTTTAAGTGGTGCGTTAGGCGAGTTAGAGTCCGGAGGAAGTTATATAATCGCCGGAGGTACCGACATTCTCAGATTGAAAAGTAGTGGAATAAAAATAGATACAATCGTGGATATAGCTAATATTCCAGAGACAGGTGGCATTGAAAACCAAAAAGGTGGATTGAAGATAGGAGCTACAGTACTTTTGCGTGAAGTTATTGAAAGTCAATTAATTAGAGAACAATACCCAATATTGAAGGAAGCTGCCGAGGCTGTGGCATCTCCACAGGTCAGGAATATGGGGACCATCGGTGGGAATCTGTTACAAGAAGTTCAATGCTGGTATTACCGAAATGAACGATTTGATTGTATCAGGAAAGGTGGTAAAGTATGTTACGCCCTTCGAGGGGAACACCGTTGGTATCATTCTGTGTATAAACCCTCCCCCTGCGTTGCAACATGGACTTCAGATATCTCCCCTGCTCTTGCATCCCTAAAAGCAAGCGCTAGAATAATAGGACCTAAAGGTGAAAGAACAACTCAAGTTGAGGATTTATATCTTAGAAAGCCACCTTGGAAAGGCGTTGAAAGGAATGAAATTTTAAAGGAAATAAAAATCCCTAAATCATCACTTAGAGGGAAATTCATGAAGCAGGGTCTCTGGGGTCCTCCGTACTTTCCCATAGTAAACGTGGCCGCTACAGTTGAGATGAAGGATGGCATCTGCGATGAGGCGCGAATATTTCTAGGTGGCGTATCCCCAACTTTATATAAAGCAACTAAGACGGAGGAATCACTTAAGGGAAAGCCTCTGAATAAAAATATAATAAAACATGCTTCAGGATTGATAATCGATGAGGCCAAACCACTGAGAAATAATTCCTTTAAAGCACAAATTTCAAAGGTACTCGTTGAACGAGTCTTGTCCTCCATAGAACTATAAAATTGATCTACAGAAAAAGCTCTAGAGTTGATTACTTGAATCGTTGCATGATACTATAATTGTGATGGAAATCTCCAAGAGTTGGCTGTACATTAATTTTGCAGTTATTAAATATAATATGGATATGCCGATCCTTTCGAATAAAGGAACGAGGGAGGCTAATTTCGATCTGAACTAGAGAATATTAGGTAAAGTAGGCGCCGACAGTAAGAGCAGAGAGGTGGAATATATCGAAAATATCCCAAATTTTTAGGATAAGGGTAAATCCCGATCCTATTAAGAAGAAGATTAAATATTGATCCAGGTCAGTCACTATTGCTGCTCCAAGTTGTTCTAGCACCATGGTATTACTACTTTTTCAAAGCAATCAAGCTTAAAAAAAAGTAACGGATTGACCATTAAGCGCAAAAAACAATCGATTTCGCTTATATTATATATATTGATCTAATTTTCAATTTCTGTGCTTAGGACCTACTTATCATAACGAGTTTGAATTCTTTCTTGTGGTCCTGAGTTAATCAAAAATAGGGACATTAGTGCAATCAACTTACATCTGAGCAAAAGAAGTACTTTACTCTTCAATTAGATTTATTCGGTTGGGATTTGTTTTTCGAAAAATTTTTTCCTGATTAAACCATAAAACTTATATGGAAAAAGATTAAATCGACATGAATTAGATGACCGGTGAAGATTTTTTTCAAAAACTAAAAGATGCCGTTTTGAACGGAGAAGAAGATTCCGTTGCTGATTTAGTTAGGAAAGCATTAGATGAGGGACTAAATCCATTAGACATATTGAAAAAAGGGTTAGCAGCAGGGGTTAACGAAATTGCTGATAAATTTGATAAAGGTGAAATTTACCTTCCTGAAGTGATGATGTCTGCCGACACCTTTTCACGTGGGGAGGAAGTAATAAGATCGGTCATTAAAGGACAGTCTGAGACTACCAAGGGAACTGTGGTCATTGGAACAGCATACGGCGATATCCATGATATTGGGAAAACTTTAGTTTCAACGTTCTTGAGAGTAAATGAATTTAGAGTGTTTGACCTCGGCACCGATGTTGAACCAGAGAAATTTATAAAAGCCTGCAAGGAAAATAATGCCGATATTGTGGGTGTATCTACATTATTGAGTTCGTCATTTCCTTTCTCGAGAGATGTTAAGGATATGTTGGAGATAGAAGGCATAAGGGAAAAAACATATTTTATAGTAGGTGGCGGTTCGATTAACCCAGATAGGGCCAAGGATGCCAAGGCTGATGGGTATGCTAGATATGCGCACAGTGCTGTAGAACTCTGTGAAGAACTAATATCGAAGAGACCTAAGCCACCGTTGAGCGAGCTTATGGTTAAGGGTGAGTAGTAATAATGGAGGTGTCTTGGTAATGTCTGAGCCCACAATGGAGGAGATTTTGAGGAGGTCGATGGAGGGG
>CAYFIY010000039.1:0-9119 GCA_964343275.1 Hadarchaeota archaeon (SeqCode) | reverse complement strand
TTGAAGCAAACCGGGCAGGAGCTAGAATTGTTAAAAGCCGAAGCCCCGCAGTTGGTAATACCGCCTCCACCCAAGAGAAGGAAGCCAAAATGGTTCGAACGCTATAGGTGGTTTTTGTCTTCCGATGCTATGCTGGTCATTGGAGGAAAAGACGCCAACTCGAATACTGAGGTAGTCGAGAAACGCATGGAGCTAGATGATCGGCATCTCCATGCGGATATTATGGGAGCCCCACACGTGGTCGTCAAGACTGCAGGTCGGGATGTGTCCCAAGATACTTTAAATGAAGCGGCCGAGTTCGCAGCCATGTATTCCAGAGCTTGGAGAGAGTGTTTGGGTAGCCTTGATGTTTATTGGGAGATGCCTGCGCAGATATCAAAGCGTGCCCCATCGGGTACTTATCTTCCGAAGGGTAGTTACATAATCCGAGGAAAGCGAAATCTACTGAAGGTGCCAGTCAGGGCTGCGGTTGGTGTTACGGTGGTCGGAGGAAACCAAGTACCGATGTGTGGCCCCCTCAGCGCAATTAAAAAACATTCGAAAGTTTTTGTCGAGCTACATCCTGGTCCAATTAAAAAATCTGCATTGGCACGTGAGATACAGGCGAGGTTCAGTAAAGAGAGAATTGAAGTCTCCGTGACCGAGATAGAGCGAGTCCTTCCTCCCGGGAAAGGAGAAACTGGGTGAATTATGTTAATTAAAAAAAGAACAGTTGCCTTGCTATTTTTTATGTTTCTATTAAGTTCCCTTGCGGCATCTCAGTTGGGCCAATCCCAACAGGATTACATTTATGTTATCGATGTAGAGGGGACGATAGATACAGGAGTATCGGACTTTATAATAAGGATGATAGATCGCGCTGAACAGGAAAATAAGTTTTTGATAATTAGAATGAATACACCTGGCGGGCTGGTCTCGGCAACCGAGGAAATCGTTGGGCGAATGATGAGTTCCACTTCGTTGATAGTGGTTTGGATTACGCCTCCAGGGGCGTGGGGATTTTCAGCCGGGACATATATCCTCATAGCGTCTCACTTGGCAATCATGGATGAAGCCACCGCGATTGGTGCCGCGGAGCCCAGGCCTCAGGATCCAAAAGTTACTGCAGCGATGGCTGAATGGCTCGGATCGATTTCTGAAAATCGGGGGCGACCTGCTGGAAAAGCCAAGCTATTCGTTACACAAAATTTGACCATGAATCCCTCAGAGGCACTGGACAACAGAATAATCGATCTCCGCGCCACGAGCATTGACCAAATATTAGACCATTTAGGCGAAACTGGTTCGGACGTCAGAATCATGGAGATGGATATTTTAGAGAATATACTCCGGTCATTGAGCAATCCAGAGGTAGTAACCATCCTATTTACGCTGGGTTTCTTAGGCCTATTGGCTGAGGTGATGTCCCCAGGAATAGGTGTTCCCGGTGTGACAGGAATAATATGTCTGTTGCTTGCTCTATGGGGACTCGGAGTGTTTCAGGTGAACTACGTGGGCATAGTACTTTTCTTGTTGGGTATCGTCTTAATCGCAGCAGAGATCTTCACGTCTGGGTTTGGAGTATTTGGCGTCGGCGGAACTGTCGCCCTAATCTTGGGGCTGATTATGGTAGGCATCCACAGGGAGCCGTGGATCGATATTTCCAGCGATGTAATTAAAGTTGTGGCGGTGGGCTTAATCGTGGTATTTGCCGTGGGTTTTTTGTTGGTGAGACGCACGACTCGAAAACCTCCAGCAGTCGGTAAAGAGACGTTAATCTGCCAGACAGGAATGGCAGCGACCGAAATCGCTCCTCGGGGTCTAGTGAAAATAGATGGAGAACTCTGGACGGCTACATCGAAGGAACGCATAAAAAAGGGAGAGCGAGTCTTCGTTAGGGGAATGAGTGGACTAACCCTGATTGTGCGAAGAACTAAAAAATCGAAGAAAAAATGATTATTCCTTTGGCTTCTGAAGCCCAGCGATCAGACCTAATGTTTCCCCGAGGTTACTTCCCAACTGGGTTGGGCTTACTACGACCAAATTCTTTTCTCGGGCTATCTCGGTCAACGTTTGGAGCTCTCGAAGCCTGATCGTGACTGGATTGTCTTGATATTGCCGTGCCGCCTCTGCCATTTTTTTCGCCGCCTCGGACTCCCCTTGGGCCATTATGATTCTTGATCTTCGCTCCCTTTCTGCCTCGGCTTGCTTGGCGATTGCGCGCAACATCTCTTCGGGCAGGCTTACGTCCCTGATGGTTACTGCGCTGACTTTTATACCCCAAACATCTGTGGCCTCGTCAAGGATTTTCTGTAGCCTAGTATTCAGTTCTTCGCGTTTGGAAAGGATATCGTCTAGTTCTGACTGGCCCAGTATATCCCTCAGCGTTGTTTGAGCGAGCAGACTAGTGGCCATGATATAACGTTCAACTTTCATTATAGCATCGTTCGGGTTCACCACCCGTATATAGACCACTGCATCCACATTGACGCTTACATTATCTTTGGTGATGATTCGCTGTTTTGGAACATCTAAGGTTAATGTACGCAAGTCCACCTTTGCAAGCTTCTCCAAACCTGGAATGATTACAAACAGCCCTGGTCCCTTCACACCTGCGTATCTGCCTATTCTGAATTTCACCGCTCGTTCGTACTCTCGAAGGACCTTTATCGACATTGGCAGTAGTATGAGAACGGATATGGCTATTAAAATGATCAATGTCTCCAATTCGTTGGCCATATTATCCCCTATTTATTATCTCACCTGTCTTTTAACTACTTTGCACATTGAGATCCCTAAATTTTCTGAATTCTAGTGTATATCATTGGATATTTTTCCAATTAAATGAATCGTGAAGCCCCGAGCGGGAATCGAACCCGCGACCTCCACCTCTTTGGCCTTAGATACCAAGGTGGCGCTCTACCGGCTGAGCTATCGAGGCTCTATTTTTGGTTCAATGCGGTTCGTTTAAACTTTTCCCACATTGTAGATGTAATTGAGTCGGCCATATTCTTTCCCTACGTTATAATCCATTTACCTACTTCTCAACAAATCGAGGTTATGGCAGGTACTTTATTATGTACAACCAAAAGAATAGCGGGAAAAAGATGAAGGTTGGAATTATCGGAGGCGGAAATCTAGGCTCTTCTTTGGCCAAGGGTCTATTAAAATCTTCCCTGCTCATGCCTTTGGAGATTACACTATGCGACAAGGACGAGCAGAAGATCAAAAGATTAGCGGAATTTGGCTTGAACATCACTACCGACAACAGAGATCTGGTTGGAGAGAACGAGGTGGTCTTTATAGCTGTTAAACCTGATGATGTGGAATCTATTTTGGAGGAAGTCCGGGATATCTCCGAAGGCAAGTTATTCGTCTCGGTGGCAGCTGGCGTCTCGATAAAATTTGTGGAGGCTAGGATCAGGGCAAGAGTCATAAGAACAATGCCAAATATTTGCGTCTCCGTAGCCGAAATGGCTTCCTCATTTTCTCTGGGAACCAATGCAACTCTGGAAGACGAAAGACTCATTGAAAGCATGTTGTCCGGATTGGGTGCGACCTTTAAGGTAGATGAAGAACTATTGGAGGCGGTCACTGGATTGAGCGGTAGCGGTCCGGCATTTTTTTATCAATTCATCAAAGCCATGCGGGATGCTGGTGTTGAGCTCGGTCTTTCTGAAGATATCGCCCTCAAGCTAGCAGCTCAGAGTGCAAAGGGTGCTGGTGCATTGGTGATGAAATCTGGAGAAAATATCGACGAGCTGACGCGACAAGTTTGTACACCGAAGGGCACCACCATAGAAGGCATAAAGATTTTGGAAGATAGAAAAGTTACAGACGCGATCAAATATGCAGTCAAAGTAGCAACGAAAAGGGCAAAGGAGTTGTCTCGGTAGTTTTGGGTAACAAAATGGAATTCTAGGGGGTAGAAAGTTTAACATTAGTTTTTTTATTCCAGATCAGATAATATCAAGGGGATTGAATTATGAGCACTGAAAAATCCATAGCTTATTTCGAAAAACCGGGAGAAAATAATACCGAAGAAACCTTAAAGTTGGCAAAGAGACGGGCCGAGGAACTAGGGATTAGAGATATTACCGTGGCATCCACTCATGGGGGTACCGGTATCAAAGCAAGTGAATTATTTAAGGGGTTCAATTTGGTCGTTGTTACCCATTATACTGGGCGTAAGGAACTGGGATTTCAGGAATTAACCGAAGAGAACAGGAAAGTAATCGAAAGGAACGGTGGCAAGATACTGACCTGCATGCACACCTTTCTGGGCGTTGAAAGAGCCATAATGACTACTTTCAAGACCGCTTATCCGATAGAAATCATGGCTCAAACTCTTAGGCTTTTTGGTCATGGAACAAAGGTTGCGGTGGAGATCGCTGTTATGGCTGCAGATTCCGGGATGATACCGGTTGATAGAGACATGATTAGCATAGCAGGAAGAGGTAGGGGCGCTGACACAGCTTTGGTGATCAAGTCAGCAAACTCAACAAGGATTTTTGATTTAGTGATTAGAGAAACAATTGCAAGACCGAGAAACAAATAATCATCCCCATCTAGGTCCATGTGGAGCTGCTAAGTTGAGAAAGAAATCTTCTAGAGAAGTGTCGGTGAACGTGGGGAGCATTCTTAAAAAGCTCTTGGCTGGCGAAATCAAGATGATGGAGGCTGAGCGGAGACTCGTAGCGCTAAATGTGAGGAGGATCAGGGAGCTGGCAAAACTCGACGTTGGTAGAGCTCATAGGATAGGCGTACCTGAGGTGGTTCTAGCTGAAGGAAAAGGACCGAAGATAGTGTCTGAAGCGGCAGTGGCTTTAGCTAACACAAACGGTTATGCTTTAGTTACTCGTTTGAACCGTTCCCAATTGGGAGAGATTAAGAGAAATACCCGAAGAAGGTTTGATTTAGAGATAAATCAGCAGGCCAGAGCAGTTTTAATCAAAAGAAAGGGACATGCGTTCCCTGTATATGGGAAAATAGGTGTCCTTGCAGCGGGCACCGCAGACGTCTCCGTCGCAGAGGAGGCCGGTCTAGCAGCTCGAGTGATGGGATGCAAAGTCGCGAAGGCCTATGACGTCGGGGTAGCTGGCATCCATAGGTTATTCAGGCCACTTGAACGTATGATTGAAGAGGGCGTGTCGGTTGTAATTGTGGTCGCGGGCATGGAGGGTACGCTACCATCTATTGTCTCGAGTTTGATAGATATCCCAGTGGTCGGAGTACCGACGTCCGTTGGATACGGTGTGGGGCTGAAGGGGATTGGTGCACTGGTAACAATGCTCCAGACCTGTTCTCCCAAACTTGCGGTGGTCAACATCGATAACGGGTTCGGAGCAGGGGTCTTCGCCGCTTCTGTTGCTAAGCGGTCGAAGTAATTCTATGGTTTTTGCTTCCGTAGTATTTTGTTCAGCTTGGAGCTAGAGATTGGACCCTTTCTAAGAATCTTAAGTTTTCCGGAACTGAGGTCCACAACGGTAGAGGGCTTGCCAAGTTTACACCTGCCGGCGTCAAGGATTAAATCAACTTTTTTACCAAGTTGTTTTAGCGCTCCATTTACTGTTGTAGGTGCTGGTTCTCCCGATATGTTGGCAGAAGTGGCGGTAATTGGTCCGCCGACCGTTTCAATCAACTTAACGGCTAAAGGATGGTCAGGAATTCTTATCCCGATTTTTCCAGTCCCACCCATTAAAAGTTCCGAAACTTTGCTTTTTTTTGCTAGGAGGATGACTGTCAAGGGTCCAGGCAGCATTTCTCTTAAAACCATTTCCGGAAGTTTATTGAGTACAGTAAATTCCTCTGCCATTTTGAGGGAAGAGACGGCCACAGTAATTGGATTTTCGATTGGTCTCGCTTTTATCTGAAAAACACTACTCACCGCGTTGTTTAATCTCGCATCGGCCCCAAGTCCGTATACTGTTTCAGTGGGGTAAACAACCAGACCTCCAGATCTGATGATATCTGCCGCCGATGCGATAATGGCTGGTGTAGCTTTTTTTACCTTAACCTTAATTTTAGCCGTCACGGGTTCCATCAAACTTTTTGGATTGTCTTATCAAGCTCATTAAGTAATTCAATTAGTTGCCGATGAGCCTCTTCGCCTATCTGCTCTTTCTCTATCTCCACGAACTTTTTAAGTAGCCATCTATCGTCTTCTGGAGATAACACCTGGTCGGCCATCGGGTAAAGTATGTTGTTCTCTTTATCGATGTGCTGAGTTAGAAGTTCGGAGTAACTATTGGCGTTTTTTATTATTTCCGCTACCGCATTTTTGTCGCCACTTTTAAATCGTTTAGTTGCTTCATCCAGTCCTTTTATGTACCCCCTTCCGATTTCATGCTCCTCCAGCATGCACCCGATTGGCCCACCTTCTCGGGGTACGCCTCGTTTCTCCATTATTGGAAAAAGTGTGTCTTGCTCCTTCCCGTGATGACATTTATCTGAGAATATCCTCGTAAACTTAACCGCTTTCTCAAATATCTCATTAGGTACTTTTTTTCCGGTTTCAAGTGAATCCGCAGCTAATTTCAAGATTCCGATCGACCGCTCTATTTCTTTGTGTTCGTCCATCAGTGCTCTAGTCGCTTTCATATTATCACAAACTATTCGTTTTCCCTACTTAAAAATAACTTGATGGATTCGAGTTCCTTTGACCTTCTTCATGTATAATGTTTATTATTTTTTATAACAGTAAGCCAGTTCAGGAAATATTTGAAAAAGTCAGTAACCCTACTTGCTAGGTCCGAATACGACCAAAAAATTAGCCCAATGACAATTAAAAGGATCACGAATGATGCCACGCCGAGGATGTTTTTTTCAGAACTTTACCCCAAATTTCACGCCCCTCCCTAATGTTAACGATGGCTGGTCCATTTTAAAGGATTCTTCTATAGTTGCCAAATGCGCTGGTTTTCGTGTAAAAACGCTTTAAATTGGTCTTGTTTCGAAATATTTTTAAGCATGATATTTAATAGGAGAATCATATGATGTCAATTCGCAAAGTTTACATTACGGGCGTCGTATTTCTGACTTTGTTTACCATACTGTTGAGCAACGTCTCTTTAGCGACTTCTCAAGTAGATATTAAACTTACCACACCTTTCCCTAGAATCGAAGTTGGATCCGGACAGGAAATCCAACTGGATATAAATGTGAATAATCTAGGTACTGGGTTCGAGACTCTGGACTTGGTGGTTTCAGAACTAGAAGGATGGGACGTTAGCTTGAAGAGCGGAAGTTATATCACTAGGTCGGTTTCCTTAGCTCCTGGTGAAAATCGATTGGTGGAGCTCACAGCGTCTCCACCTTTGACAGTAAGTGTCGGCTCTTATGCCATCGAGATCAAAGCCTTGAGGATGGGCAAGCTCGTGGATTATTTGAGCGTAGTTATTGACATCGCAGAGCTGTCATCCCTCGGAATTTTGCTTAGCACACCAAGCCCTTCTATAGCTGGTCCGGACGGAGAGGAATTCCAATTTACGGTTGAGGTTCAAAACGAAACAGGTGGGAATACGGATATTTTACTCTCGGCGATGGGCCCGCCAAATTGGATTACCACGTTCTCGGAGAGATATCAAGAGACGTTGATACGTGCCATTAATCTCGATGATGGCGAGAAAAAGACGTTGAACGTGACCATTTCACCTCCACAAGATATCGAAGCTGATAAATATCTTACTGTGGTGGTGGCATCGTCTGGTCTCTACGAGGAGAGCCTGGGCTTAGGCACAACTATTACCGGTTCTTACAGTATGGGTCTCACTACATCTGATGGAGTCCTCAGTCTAAACTCCACACAGGGCGAGAGTACTGCGCTGACCTTGTTGGTAGTAAACCAAGGAACGGCTACTCTTGAAGGAATAACCTTCAGTTCTTCCAAAGGATCTGGTTGGGAGGTTATATTTGAGCCGAACGAGATTTCGACAATTCCCCCTGGTGATTCTCGGGAAGTCAGCGTGGGAATAAAGCCGGCTGGAGACGCTATTCCTGGAGATTATAGCGTAGTTCTGCGGGTAAATGCTCAGCCCCCAGCATCTTTAGAAAGACTTGACCTCAGAGTAACTGTTCTTGGGTCGGCGGTCTGGGCCATAGTGGGAATATTCATAATCGTACTTGTCATAGCTGGAATATTTGTTATCTTCTGGCGGCTAGGCAGGAGGTAGTTAGATCTGCAAGGTTTCGCTATTGAAACCTCCAACCTGACTAAGCGATATAGTGGCTTGGTGGCGGTTGATGCGTTAAACCTCTCCATTAAAGAGGGGGAGATATTTGGGCTGCTGGGACCGAACGGGGCAGGTAAAACAACCACCGTGCTCATGCTCTTGGGGTTAACCGAACCAACTTCAGGGACATGCCGAGTTCTGGGTTTCAATCCGCTCAGGGAACCACTTAAAATTAAAAGTTTGAGCGGATATCTAGCTGAACGAATGGGGGTTTATGAGGACCTTACGCCAGAGCAGAATCTTAAGTACATTTTGAGGTTAAACAGAATACCTGATAATGAATTCCGTAAGCGGATCGATGAAGCTCTCACCTCAATTGGAGCGAGTGGGTACAGAAATGTGAAAGTGAAAAATCTCTCTAGGGGAATGAGACAACGGGTCGCCATAGCTGGCGTGATGGTAAAGAAACCTAAGATCGCCTTCCTCGACGAGCCAACCTTGGGTCTTGACCCCAAGGGAAAAACAGAGTTGTTGGACATGTTCAAGCGCATCAGCAGAGAAAGCGGTGTCACTATATTGTTGCTTACTCATGAACTCCACGATGTTGAGAGAATATGCGACCGAGTTGGCATAATGATCGGGGGAAAAATGGTCGCCTTAGGTTCCATTGGAGAGTTGAGGTCCAAAAAGGGAGAGGAATGGGTGATAGAAGTTGAGGCTGAGGTTTTTACCGATAAACTCCTACAGGAGGTATCCGGCCTTGAGGGGACAAAGAACGTCACAAGGGTAGGAAATGTCCTCACCGTAGAGTGTGTGAGGGACATGCGCTCTGAGATTTTGAGGGTTTTCGTCAGAAACGAGACTTTTCCTTCTGGCCTCAAGGCGAAGGAACATTCCCTTGATGAAATCTATATCCGTAGCTTGAAGGAGGCTTGAAATGGTTGGAACTCTAGAGACCTTCTACAAAGA
>CAYFIY010000038.1:0-9535 GCA_964343275.1 Hadarchaeota archaeon (SeqCode) | reverse complement strand
ACAACCAGCTGAGGGAACCGAACAACCAGCTGAGGGAACAGAACAACCAGCTGAGGGAACCGAACAACCAGCTGAGGGAACAGAACAACCAGCTGAGAAAACGGAACAATCGGCGAAAGGTCAAGAGCGTCCTCCGGAGGGAATAACAAAGGTTAAGGATTTGACACCCAAGTCGAATAGGGTAAACGTGCTTGTGAAGGTCACCGGAATCGGGGAGTCCAAGGAGATCCCCAATAGATTCGGCGGGGAACCCAAGATGGTGGCAGAGGCTCGAGTAGGCGACGAAACTGCGACAATACTACTCTCTTTGTGGCAAGAACAGATTGGCTCGGTAAAGGAGGGAGACGTGCTGTCCATAGAAAATGGATATGTCTCATTGGTTCGGGGACACATGCGCTTCAACGTGGGCAAGTACGGTAAGATGACTAAGTCAGATGAGCAAGTGCCCGAATCAAACCAAGATGTGGATCTCAGTGCTCAAGAGCACCAACGCGAAGGGTTTAGGCCTAGGTACGGTGGTGGTGGCGGTGGTGGTTTCAGGGGCCGAGGCAGAGGGAGATTTTAATCCAAATCCGCACGCAACTAATTTCAAATTGATTATCGTAGCCTCTTTTTTATCGGCAAATATCTAAAACACAAGTGTAAAAAAGTGATGAGATTTTTTTATAATGGCGGAGTTTGGGAATCTCCCCAAGTGAAATATTAAACGAGTCAACGAAAAAGTAATTTTTAAACTTATATTTTAACTTTTAAATAAACCCAAGTATCAGCCCAAAAAGTTGCCATCGAAGCAAGAGAGATATCTCAATAACCGAATACAATCTAAATAGGAATACGACTTTTTAAATTTTGGCTTTTATTAGCTTCTTTCCCATGGGGGAAATAGCATGTGTAATCCTAATGGTGCGGAGGAGGGGATTTGAACCCCCAACAGACGGATCTTCAGTCCGACACTCTCCCGGGTTGAGTTACCTCCGCTCCGCTGAAATTACGGATTAACTGTTTATTAGCCTTTACTGAAAAACGGAGACAGTAATTTAAAACTGTAAACGAATATCGTAAGCTGATGAAATGAGCGGCTACAGGGGAAAGATTCTAAAACTTTTAGAGAAGTCCTCCTGCAAGATCGGTGACAAGGTCAAGATCGAAGGCCGCGATCGAACTTACAAGGGGATCCTGATGCCCTGCACCGATATGGGTGACCGCGACCACCTAGTTATCAAGCTCCCCAGCGGTTACAACATCGGCGTTAGAGTCGGCGAGAGGACCAATCTCTCAGTCGTGGAAAGCATGGAACTACCGAAGCTGGCCATCCCGAAAATCGAACCTGAATATGATCCCAACAAACCCAAGGTCACCATCGTGGGCACCGGAGGGACCATTGCCTGCAGGGTGGACTACCGCACAGGAGCCGTTTATCCTGCATTCACTCCCGAAGACCTGTATAATGCGGTGCCCGAGCTGGCCAGCATCGCCAACATCAGAGTGGTGAAAGCTTGCAACGTCTTCAGCGAACATATGACCCCAGATCTCTGGGCAGATATCGGCAAGTTGGTAATGACCGAGATCAACAATGGGGCCAACGGTGTGGTCATAGCCCACGGCACAGATACAATGGGCTACACCGCGGCGGCATTGAGCTTCATGCTCCAGGGACTGTTCCGTCCTGTCGTGATGGTTGGATCCCAGCGCTCCTCTGACAGACCCAGCAGCGACGCAACTATGAACCTCATATCTGCGGTCACTACCGCCGCGAGATCGGATATCGCAGAGGTCACTCAGGTGATGCATGGTTCCAGCGAGGACGACTTCTGCCTGATCCAGAGAGGCACCAAAGTCAGGAAGTGTCATACCAGCAGGCGGGATGCATTTCAGACCATAAACGATATCCCAATGGGCATGGTCAAAGGAGCCGGAATAAAACTATTCATCCTCGATTATAATCATGCAAATCAATCTGGCAAGGTCAGTCTGGATGAAAAAATGGAAAGAAAGGTAGCATTACTGAAATTTACCCCGGGACTGTCTTCCGACGTCTTGGATAAATTAATCGCTGCCGGTTACAAAGGCATCGTGATCGAGGGCAGTGGACTGGGGCACGCATCCAAATCGCTTTACGCCGGGATAAATTCAGCGGCAAAAAATGGGGTGCCGGTCGTGATGACCTCTCAGTGCATATGGGGGAGGGTAAACATGAACGTCTACTCCACTGGACGCGACCTGCTCCGAATGGGAGTCATCCCCGGAGAAGACATGCTGCCCGAAGTAGCTTGGGTAAAACTCATGTGGGTTCTGGGCCAGACTAAAGATCCCGAAAAAATATCTAAATTGATGTCCGAGAACATAGCCGGAGAGATCTCGTCAAGAAGCAGACCGGACGTCTTCCTGAAACCAATTTACACACTTTAAATTTTCCA
The DNA here is from genome assembly GCA_964343275.1 of Hadarchaeota archaeon (SeqCode). Classification (GTDB taxonomy): domain Archaea; phylum Hadarchaeota; class Hadarchaeia; order Hadarchaeales; family Hadarchaeaceae; genus Hadarchaeum. The sequence goes on along the minus strand of CAYFIY010000038.1, from coordinate 7,118 downwards.
ACATTGAAAATGGCGAAGCCCGTAGTTACGTTTTAAAGGATTGCAGTAAATCTCAACGCAAATATTATAGCCAGGCTTAGCAGAGTCGGTAGAAATATGCTCTGGGAGGTTGCCCTCGCGTCTAAGCCGAAACTAGTAGCGATAACGGTGTTAGTGAAACCCGGCGGCATGAAGGAATTTAACAGCAGGCTGTTTTTGGCCAAACCGACCTGGTTGAATAAAACTATCAGGGCTATTGCCAAGATTGGGGATACTACGAACCTGTACAGAGTGATAATCCCGGGAACGCGATTTCGAAAAATCAGCAATGAGTCTTTGGAAAGCGGAATAACCAACCCGGCAAGTATCATGCTAAGATAGATAGCGAGCAAGCCCAGGGTGGATAACCAATCGAAAATTTGGCTAGGAACAACGGCAGCGAAAATAGGCCTAGCCAGTACACCTAATATAAATCCCCACAGAGGTGGGAACATTAGAGCTCGCAGAAGGAATTTCTTCCCCGCCCTCCCATGCCCCCAATAAGACGCAAGAAAAGTGCCGAGAGTTGAGCGTATAATCATCAGCGGCACACCGATGATAATTGCGACAGATAGATCCCCGTAGAAAGCGAGGATAAGGGGAAACGGTAGAAATATTCCGTTATAAAACATCGTGTTGAAAATAATTGTTCCCTTCTCCCTGATCTCGAACCGCCTTGTTGGTATGTAGCTTGCGATAAATATCAGAGTAAGATAGACTAACGATAGTAAACCAATTTCACCAATAACGGAACTATCAAGCTGAATCTTCATCGTTTCTGTGAACAGTAAAATAGGGAGGGCAATGTAGATTATTACTCGCTCAAGGTGTATGGGCTTTAAACCTATATGTCTCGCTGCAATGCCTATCGACATCAAGGCAGGGATGAGAGCAATAACTATGATATCACTCAAATCGATTTCACCTCTGATACTCCACTACTTTAAAATAATAATAATCCGAGGACTTATCTGGCTTCCCAAATACATCTTGCTATTGTGATGGATTTAACATTGAATATACAATATAAAAAAAAGGGATAATTTACTCTGTATGTTTATTAATCGGGGTCATCTTTTCTCGAAAAGACACATGTTGACGATTTGACCTGGTCTCTTCTCAATTGTCTGGTTACGAATTCATGCCAACGCTCTACGAAAGTTCCTGATTATCCTACCGACGATTTTCACATCTATTTCTCCCTCGGAAGTTCGCGCAAGAATCGTGGCACCCCACCTATTCATGTCCTTGTTTTCCCGTGACGAAATTTTAGGTTTACGTACTGATCTCAAATCTGGCTACGGCAGGATGGTACGGTTGAAGCGGTAGTGATAAAAAACGACAAGGGTAGAAAAGAGCGGAAGGGATATGTTTCCTCAACTGAGGTAGCTGGATGTGTGGAATAGTAGGATATGTCGGTAATCGCCACGCAGCGCCCATCCTGATGGACGCTTTACGGCGACTGGAATATCGCGGCTACGACTCGGTGGGTATCACTACCATTTTTAAAAAATTTCATGTAAAAAAAGACGAGGGTAGAATTGATGAGGTCGGTCGCAAACTTAAGCTCGGAGACATGCCCGGGAACTTGGGCATCGGGCACACAAGGTGGGCAACTCACGGAGAGCCCTCTCGCATAAACGCCCACCCACATCTAGACAATGCCGGCAAGATCTCAGTGGTCCACAATGGGATAATCGAGAACTATTTAGAGCTGAGGAAGTTTCTCTATAAACACGGATACCATACGGTCTCTAAAACCGATACTGAACTGATCCCCAACTTAATTTCCTACTTCATGCGCGGGAGTAAAACTCTGGAGGAGGGGGTTAGAAAGACTGCGAAGACGCTAAGGGGCAGCTTCGCCCTGGCGATAGTTAGTTCTAACGAGCCGGACAAGATCATCGCCGTCCGAAAGGACAGCCCCCTTGTGGTGGGTTTGGGAAAAGGTGAGATGTTCTTAGCGTCTGATGCCCTAGCCCTACTTCAACACACTAAAGAGGTCGTCATTCTAGAAAATGGCGAAATGGCTACTCTGAGCCCGGAAAAGTTAGTGGTAAAAAATTTCACTTCTGGAGCCTCTGTAAAGAAAAGACCATTGGAACTGAGGTGGACCGCCGAAATGGCGAGGAAATCCGGCTATCCCCACTTCACCCTTAAAGAGATATTCCAGCAGCCGGAGGCGGTTCGAGACACTCTCAGGGCCGCGCCGTCAGAACTAAAAAGTTTAGCTGGATTCATCCTGGGTGCTAAGAGGATCTATTTGGTTGCTTGCGGCTCGTCAGCCCATGCCGCGTTGGTCGCAAAACACGCTCTGATTAAGTTAGCTAACCTCCCAGTCGAGGTTGTGATCTCATCCGAGTTCAGGGAAGCTTGCAAGTTCACGGGCGAAACAAGAGTATTGGCAATAACGCAATCCGGGGAAACCGCCGACACTCTGAAAGCTGTGGAAGCCGCAAGAACATCTGGAGCCAAGGTGGCCTCCCTCACCAACGTGGTGGATAGCTCTATAACACGAGTAAGCGATTTGGTCTGTTATACCCACGCGGGGCCAGAGATAAGTGTCGTTGCTACCAAAACATTTGCGGCTCAGGTTGCATATTTACTCCTACTAATAGTTTACATAGCTAGAAGAAAGGGACTATCCAAGGGGAGATTCAACGAACTCATAAAAAGATTGAAGTCATTACCAGATGTAGCACATGCTTTGTTAGTTAAAGCTGAACCACAAGTTAAAAAACTGGCAAAATATCATCAGAATTCCCAAAATATCTACCTAATCGGCAGAGGAATAGGACTTCCCATTGTTTTAGAAGGAGCTCTGAAGCTCAAAGAAATAACATACATACATTCCGAGGGAATGGCAGCAGGCGAACTCAAACATGGGACGCTAGCGCTGATAGAGAAGGGCACTCCTGTCATAGCAGTTGTCTCCCCTGGGGAGAACAGGGCAAAAATGGTTGGTAACATCGAAGAAGTGAAAGCGCGAGGAGCCAAAATCATCGCAATTGCAGAGAATGACAGTGATTTGAAAGAACACGACTACGAGTTGATCTCCGTCCCGCATATCGAAGAACTACTCAGCCCTCTACTTTACATCATCCCCCTACAACTGCTGGCCTATTATATGACCGTAGAGAAAGGGCATGACCCGGATCGCCCCAGATCACTTGCCAAGTCAGTTACGGTAGAGTAGCTAGACTTTTAACCTGCCTTCCTCCATCAGTACTTTTTTATCCAGCGTTACGGTCGGTCTTTTGAAGATTCCGTCCACGTGAACCCCGGCTCGAACATGACCTCCAAACGTCGAATTATCACCTAGGGCGATGTGGCAAGTGCCCAAAACCTTCTCGTCTTCGAGGACGTTTCCGATTAACCGAGCCCAAGGGTTTGCCCCTACACCGAATTCGGCCAAGTTCCCAGCCCGCCGCCCAGCTGCCTTCAATATCTTCAAGAGCCTTTTGGCTGGTCCACCTAAAATTTCAACTGCCCTACCTTTTTTAAAAGAAATATCGATTTCCCCCATGAAGTTATCGACCATTGAACCGTCCACCACAACATTTCCCTCGCCGGTTCCCTCCAATGGAGCCACAAAAGCCTCTCCAGCCGGAAGGTTGCCCCAGTCTCCTGGCTTGTGGAATAACCCAGTATCTGGATGAGCCATTCGACCGGACACGCTAAATCTCAGATCGGTTCCTGCACGTGTTGTCACTTCTACTAGCGACGCGTCATTAATCTCATGAGCGACCTTTCTGGTCAAGCGCATTACTTTTCGGTAATCCGCCAACATGCCACCGCTTCGCATCATTCTCTCGGTTATCATGGGCATAGTCGCTATTCGAGCTCCTGCTTCAGAAGCACGCCGACGAGCCTGTGTGTGTGTGAGGGAAAACGTTGTAGGAAGTATCACGGCATCAAAAGATCTCATTACGGTAGCGACAAACTTAGGTGGTTCATCGCCGTGTCTAATTCCAACCGGCATGCATATAAGGGTGGTTTTGGCACCGACCGCCCGGGCCGCATTTGATATGACCTCGCCAATTTTCATCCTGAGAGGGTCTGTAACAATAAGAACGTTCTCTCCTTTTCTTATCGCCATACACGTACTCACTATGTGCTTAGCTCCCAGTAGCGTCGATTTCATACAATTCCCGTTATATCAGTGCTCTTTTAGAAATCTCGTTTCTAAAAGCAACTAGAACATCATGTATACCGCCTGGGTCGGGAGCATGCACCTCAACGTATCTGGAAGGAAAAAGCAGGAGATAGCTAGCTCGCTTGAGCTCAAATCTCACCACTTTTTTTTTGGAAGTAGATATCAACTTCACATGTGGGACCCGATCTAGTAATTCCTCTATGTCAATGTTTCTACTGATCTTGGTGATAGCCCTCACTGATTTTATTTTGGGATTCTCGAAAATGTCCAGGATACGAGGCATTTCATTTAAACGCAATTCTTCTTCGCTCAAACAGAACCCCGAGTTGATTTGCTCGGATAGAATTTATAGTTATACGCGTTTCGCAGCAAGTCTTATATCGACGTCCCGAACTGTTCTCCTTCCGGCGTGTTCAGCCAACTTAGAGGCCTCGGACGCGATTGCTAGGGCTCGTTCTTCCAAGACCTCGGCAAGGACCATGGCCGCATCTTCGCTAACTCTTCTTGCACCAGATTTTCGTATGACGCGATCTATTGCCGCTATTGGCAATCCAACCATTAATATTCCCCCCCTATTATTTTCAGCCTACTATTGAACAAGTTTCCCTTAAATCAGGCAGTATTTAAATCTATCTATGAAAAAAGGTTGCAATATGATTTTATTTTAGAAATTAATCTTGTAATATTCAAAATTTAGCCAAATGATTAGGATATCTTAATATTTTATGAATTTTCAATGTCCTAATCGATCTTTCATTCACACGCATCCTAAGTTCGTGGCTCTCATCTCATTCGACAAAACTTTAAGCAGGCGGCGCGTAGTTGCCAACGGTGATAATCTGCCTTGCATGGTAGTTTCCGGAGGACAGTGGGGCGACGAAGGGAAAGGTAAAATAATCGCCTACCTCGCGCAGAAAGACAAGCCAAAGATAATCGCACGTGGAGGTGTGGGGCCAAACGCTGGACACACGGTGTTTTACAAAGGTAAGAAGTACGGCCTAAGGCAAATTCCTTGCGGCTTTGTGAACGAGAGTTCGCGTCTTCTGATCGGCCCAGGTGTGATGGTAAACCCTGAGGTTGTATTGAAAGAGATAGAGGATACTGGAGCGGGAAACAGATTGGGAATAGATAGATACAGTACCATAATCGAACCTTCGCACATCGATGAGGACCGAACCTCGCAACACCTCAAAGGCAAGATAGGAACGACGGGCACGGGGTGCGGCCCTGCTAATGTTGCCAGAGTCAGCCGCATTGCAAAGCTCGCTATAGATGCCCCCGAGCTAAAACAATTTATCACGGATGTTCCTGGAGAGGTCAATGAAGCCATTCGCACGAAATCGTTGGTACTTATCGAAGGATCACAGGGGTTTGCGCTTTCTCTTGTTCATGGAACCTACCCGTATGTGACGAGCAAGGACACTGCCGCCAGCACCCTCGTCGCGGATGTGGGAGTGGGACCCACAAATGTTGATGATGTCATGCTCGTCTTAAAAGCTTATGTCAGCCGGGTTGGGGGAGGGCCATTTCCATCTGAGATCGCTCAAGAGAAGGCGGAAGAGCTCGGTATAGTCGAATTCGGAACGGTGACGGGGAGGCGCAGGCGAATAGGAACGTTCGATTTTGATATCGCTAAACGTGCTGTCATGATTAACGGTGCGACCCAACTGACCGTGACTAATCTGGATAGAATGTTCAAGGAAACTTCGAAAGTTCAGAAGTGGATTGCTCTTTCAAGCGATGCAAAGAAATATGTGAAAAAAATAGAAGATGAGCTGGGAGTTCCAGTCACCTTAATCTCAACCGGGCCGGAAATAGAAGACGTTATCGATCTGAGATCAGAAAAAACGTGAGGCCGTCGCTTGAGTCGCTGGGTAATAGCGGTCAGCGGTACCCCTGGCGTAGGAAAATCTGTATTTTCTCGTACACTCGCTAAAAAACTGAGAGCGAAATTGATAGATATACATGAGTTGATATCGAGAGAGAAAATTTACACGCTAGATCCAGATGCAACTAAAGTTGTCAGTATTGCAAAATTGCAAAAGTGTTTCAGGAACGAAATCTTAGGTTTCCACGGACCAGTAGTTGCCGAAGGGTTACTAGCGCATTTTCTCCCAAAACAGGTTATCTCCAATATCATTGTCCTACGTATCAATCCAAAAGTTCTTGAGCGGCGACTTCGCAGTCGAAATTACACCAAGAGAAAAATACGTGAGAATGTTGAAGCCGAGGCATTGGACCTAATCCTGTGGGAAGCAGTTGTAAGGCATAGTGAGGATAAAGTTTACGAAATCGACATCACCAAAATGAGAGCTGCTGAAGCAGTAAGGTCATTTCTAAGAGCACTCGACGGAAAGATCACGCTGAAGCCCGGTAATATTGATTGGCTAGAGAGATATTTTTTGTCCAGCTGGAGAAGAGGAACTCACTAAATAAGAACTGCCGGCCTGATTTTTGAAGCGCCAGTTTGCTGCGATGATTTTTTATCGATTCATAAAAGATGATATATCAATAATAAGGTCGGAATTGCTCGTACGATTCTCCACAAGGTAGTACTTGCAGCTATGCGGATGGCCGTTGGAGAGGTTGTAGGTTATCATTCAGGTGGGCCGATTTGCCAGATATCATTTTTTATTTTTGTAATCCTGAGTCTATCTATCAATTCACCTACTCAAAGGGGGTTAGTATTTTGGAATGCTTCGCCGAGGAGTTAGGTTTTTAGAGACCTAATGCGCCACTACCGACTATGTGAAGACCCATTACAAAAAATATTATCCCGGCTGTGAAGAACATGACGCTCTTCGGTGAGATCTTTATACCACTGCCCTCCTCGTGAAAATAACGTATCAAACCAGCTCCAGTTGCTGGCATTCGATCTTCTTCTCTCGCCATACGATCACTTGTTTATCTGGAGTTGATCTGTTTTAAGCTTTTTTACTTTAGG
>CAYFIY010000037.1:0-10208 GCA_964343275.1 Hadarchaeota archaeon (SeqCode) | reverse complement strand
AATATATCGTTCTATTCCCCCTATGCTCTACAGAGGCATGTACAAATCGGCAATACATCAAGTTTTTAATAAAAGAAATATTTTCCGAAATTCGTGTCTTAGAAAAAAGGAGAGTTAAGCAAATGGCATATGGCGTAAAATTTAGTAGGCCAAGAAGGGATTTCGGACCTCGTGAGATGCAAAAAACAACCTGCTCCGACTGTGGATCAGAAACTGATGTTCCTTTCAAGCCTACCGAAGGCAGACCTGTGTACTGCAGAGATTGCTTTCAGAGGCGCCGGGGACCGAGAAGGGGTCCGTGAGTTAGTCTAGTCAACTGGATTTTGGATTCTATCGCCGTTGGTGGTAGTTATCAACTCAGGAGAACCTGCGCGTTAAACGTATAGGATCCTTGGAATCATAATTTTTTATTTTTTTTAGTTCTTGTGGTCTGAATCGGTCTTTTTAAATATTGAAAATATTAATAAGTTCGGGTTACGGGCCCGTAGCTTAGCTTGGCTAGAGCGCTCGACGGTAGAACCGGGCGAAGCTGATAACCTGCTAGGCAGCCACCGGGAGCAATGGCCGGCATAGGTCCCGAGTTCGAATCTCGGCGGGCCCACCACAAAGGAGATATATCTGTGTTACTTGATGCAAAGCGCCAACGGCTGAGATCCATAATCGGTGGTTACGAAAGCGCGGTGATAGCGTTCTCAGGCGGTGTAGACTCTTCGCTGGTCTGTGTCGTGGCATATGAGATTTTGGCTGATAACGCTGTGGCCATTACAGCTGTTTCCGAAACCTATCCGTCTAGTGAACTAGAAATTTCCCGTAAGCTGGCTGATAGGGTCGGCATAAAACATCTAGTTATATCTACTGACGAATTGCAAGATTCGAATTTTTCCAAAAATCCTTCTGAACGTTGCTACTTCTGCAAAAAAGAGCTACTTCGTAAGCTCGATGGTATCCGAGAGGAACTTGGTTTCAAGCATATATTTGACGGGACAAACTTTGACGACTATTCAGATATCAGACCTGGTCTCAGAGCTGTGAGGGAGTTCGATGTTCACAGCCCTCTTGCAGAAGCTCGCTTGACCAAGGATGAGGTCCGCAAGTTGGCTGCCAGTTATGGTCTGTCCAATGCCGACAAGCCTGCTAACCCCTGTCTCGCGTCCAGAATACCCTTCGGCATGAACATATCTTTAGAAAAACTGGATCGGATAAACAAGGGCGAGGAGTATGTACGTTCCTTGGGATTCAACATAGTGCGCGTCAGAGATCAGGATGGACTCGCCCGGGTTGAGGTAGGAATAGAAGAGATACCAATGGCAAAAAAATTGGAGAAGGATATTTCATTGGCCCTCTGCAAAATTGGATATTCATCTGTGGCAATAGACCACCAAGGTTATCGAATGGGTGGAGCAAACATTTAAGATGAAAAATGTAATTATTGGGGATAAATATGCCAACTTTTGAACCGGTAGGGGAAAAGGAAGTCACCAGGGCGATAGTCGAGAGCTTTATGAAGGACTTCCAGAAATACGCCGAGAGCGAGGTAATAATAGTCGGTGGAGGCCCCAGTGGCCTAATGGCTGCCAAGGGTCTTGCTGAGCGCGGAGTGCAAACCCTAGTTATCGAGAGAAATAACTATCTCGGTGGGGGATTTTGGATCGGCGGCTTTCTGCTCAACCCAACCACAGTTAGAGCCCCAGCCCAAAAAATACTTCAGGATTTGGGCGTACCTGTGGAGCAACATTCTCCAGGGTTATATGTGGCGAGTGGACCTCATTCATGCTCGAAGCTTATAGCCGCGGCCTGCGATGCTGGGGCAAAGTTTCTCAACATGGCGCTCATAGACGACATCGTGCTGCGCGAGAACAACCGCGTTGGCGGGATCGTGGTCAACTGGACTCCCGTTAGCGCTTTGCCGCGGGAGTTGACTTGTGTGGACCCGATTGGCATGGAATCGAAGCTGGTCATAGATGCTACGGGCCACGATGCGTCGGTCGTACGCCTTCTGGAGCGACGTGGCTTGATAAAGGTTCCAGGATATGGGGCCATGTGGGTCGAGCGATCGGAGGACTTGGTGCTTGAGCACACGGGTGAGGCCTATCCTGGTTTAATCGTTACTGGGATGTCAGTCAGCACCACGTATGGCTTACCTAGGATGGGACCTACCTTTGGTGCTATGTTGATGAGTGGTAAACGGGCGGCAGAAATAGCATATCAAAAATTACGGGAAATAAAATAAACCAATTCCATCTGATGTCATCTCGGTAGGGCAGATCAAACTGATTACTCTCTTGGACGTCGCAATTAAAAGACGAAGACTTCAAGAAACTAGTTAAGGAAAGAATACCCATCGGGGAGGCTTGCCGACACGAAGACATCGCAAGCGCAGTATCATACCTCGCCTCGAAAGATTCTGATTATGTAGTTAGAGGCTATTTACATCGATGGGGAAGTAATGGTGCTCCGAGCATCTCCTGCTAAAATTAGAAATACTTGTTAGATTAGTTTTTGTGGAACAACATGATTTCATCGCGATTAATGTATCTCAGGCGAGCCATAACTGTTCCGTCGTTTCTTCACTTCGATCAAAGGTTCTTTTAGTGGGTAGCTGCGTCAGGACATTAGAATTTGTGTGGTCTCTGGTAATGATTACAACCTCTGGCCATTTCTTTCTGTTTGTATCAACGGATCCAATAGATTCGCCCCGTATTTTTTAAAGATAAATTTCAATATTTTAGTAAACGTGGCTGAATTGATATGACGGAGTTAATTAAGGTTTCCGGAATCTTAGCCCCAGAAGTGCACTTGTACGAAGACTCCTCATCTAAGACCCTAAATCTTAAAGAAATCGCTTTTTACCTCTCAGAAACGTTAGGTGAAGTTTCAGTAGATATAAGAAGGCCACTAGTTACCATAAGTTCAGGGGAGATTCTGGAGGAACTTGCACTCAAGCTAGCTGATGCTAAGGTTCGGGGCATTGCTAACCCAAACCTACATTCGGAGCCCCTTCTTGGTGAGGTAGAGTTCGAAAAGAAGCAGATACTTAATCCAGAACTCATGCTGACCGGCGTCTTATACGACGGATCGAAAATTCAAAAAATTATATTTGACCTAATCTCGGAAGGGGAACTTAATCTAGCTCATGCCCACATCATGTTCACCAACAGGCTCTTCGGCACTTGGGAAACGGATGGGCGTTACCATATCCGCGTGAATATCTTGGGCTTCCCATCGATGATATCCACGACGGGGATAGTTGAAGCTCCGGCCAAACCTAAGGAGTTCTACGTCCTAAAACAACAATATGCAGCGATGGGCAAATCTATACCCATCGAGGAACTAAAGGAAAAATTCAGCGGTAGGTTCATCGACTATGACGATGAGAGATTAACTGAAGTGATGAAGGGCTACGTGATGCAAGCCATTTTTTATCACTTGGGACTTGATCCATTCTGCGACAAAATAGCCTGTAAATTGCATAACAGCCATTGGCAGGAAGAGGTCATTGAGTCCAAACTTAAACAGAGGAAAGAAGAATTCTGCTACTTTCATAACAAGATATTGAACAATCTAAGACAAGCATTTTGTCAGAAAGATTAGCCAAAATATGTAAAACTCATCAAGGCAGGGAATATATGACGCATGATTTATAATGCTCGAGCTATAGAAGTAGGAATGGCAAAAATCATAAGTAGAGCTGTTATAATTTCTTAGTCAGCTGGTGTTGAAAACTGGCCTAAGCGAGCTTTTCCAGGTAGCTCTGGAAGTCCTCTTTGAACCGTTGAACTTCGAGTATGTTGCTAAGTTCCTCCTTTATAAGGTTCCCAATACCAAGATTTCTAAACCTCATATCCACCGAATTGGGGTTCGCTCTCGTGCACGGATGTCGGGGGGTGACGTAACAACAACCGGCGTGGACGTCATGCCATATTCCGAGCTTCCTAGAAAGCCGCTCAATTTCTAGTTTGTCGAAACCCAGCAGCGGACGCAAAATCGGGAACTTTATGCCAGCAGAAGTAGCCCATAGGTTGGACATGGTTTGTGTTGCCTTTTGTCCCAGAGACTCTCCAGTTACTATACCGGATCCCCCATAGCGCTCGCAGATAAGCTCGGCCACACGAAACATGCCACGTCTGCATTGTAAGCAGGCATAGGCTCTGTCTTTGCAGCTTAAAATTTTTTTGAGGATCTTCGACCACGGGTACACTATTGTCTTCTCAAATTTTATTTTCTTTCTCAGGTCACCGATTCCTTTCATAGCTACTAGAAAGGTATCCTCACATGTATATGGATAAAGACAGAGGTGGAGAGGCAGCACTTCGAAATTTCTGGCCGCAAGGGCCATGGCCACCGGGGAATCTATGCCTCCGGAAACTAAACAAACTACCTTTTCCATACCTGATGCCCCTCGAAATCTATTAATTAAAAGTAGTTATAGTAGTTTTCGTGCCGGGGTAGCCAAATCCGGAGAAGGCGGTGGGCTGCAGAGTTATCCGCCGAAACCCGCTATTTGCAGGTTCAAATCCTGCCCCCGGCTCCATGTCTACGCATCATGAATTATGGTTATTCAAAAGAAAAAGGGGGGCAAGCTAATGACATCGTAAAAGTGTGGGTGGTGGTATTCACGCATCCGAACTCATTCGAGCCCTAAAAGATGACCTTATGGTGCCAGAGTTTGTCTCCGGCTCCAGAAATTATGTAAAAATTTTATCCTATCCCAAAGAAGTTCTTACTCAGTCAAAATGCGCCATCCAAAAACGAATAGCGTCTTTGCTTGTTTACAATCGACATAAACCATCAATTTACATTAAATATTGACAATAGTTAGACATATACGTTCAGCGTGTTAAGATGTAATCGTATTAAATGAGAAAGAAAACTATAGTCCTAGCAATTTTAATCCTGATATTATTTACGGCTCTATACGTTGTCCCTGGCTTAGCAGTTGATTATTGGTGGTTCGAATCGATAGGACACCTTCAGGTTTTCATGACAAATCTCGAGTATCAAGTTCTCCTGTTTTTTATTGGTTGGATCTCGACTTCGTTTTTTCTTCTACTCACATGGAGAAATATCAAAAAGGCACTAAAAGGCAGGCTCTCGTCACCCGCTAATAATTTATTCAAGTTTTTTTCAATCATTATTGGCTTCGCAATTGGCTCGGTCCTGAGCGGAAAGTATTTAATTGTCCTGAGTTTCCTGAATCAAACATCTTGGGGCGTAGCTGATCCGATTTTCAATCAAGACGTGTCTTTCTATGTCTTTACCCTTCCTTTCATCGAGACGATATTATCTTTCGTCGCTGCCATCTCTGCTCTCGTTTTGATTTCATCAGTCTCCGCATATGTCGCAAATACAATCACTCTCGAGGCGGATATAGGCGGGACTACGATTATTAAAAGGAGAAATGGATTAATCTCCACGGCCAAATTTTTTAGGTCTCGACTAATCATTGGATCACTAGTCGTACTGATTTCAGCTGGCGCTGCTTTCGTTTGGTTGGGGCGCTTCTCTTACTTGTGGGGGTTCTCTCCAGGAGCACCAGTTCCAACGCACGCCGATTACATGGCAACGAATTACCTTATCCCCTATACTTGGATTTTGTCCCTAGGGGTGGTACTGCTTGGTAGCTTTATAATATACGGAATCTTAAAAATGGATAAGATCCGTGATTCTGTAGAAAACTGGAGACTTTCTAATTTGAAAAAAGAGATTGCTCTTCTAGCTATTGTAGTGGTGATTTTATTCATAATTCCAACAGTAGTGTTCGGGGCGATCAATAACTTTTCAGTGAGGCCCAACGAGCCAGGAATTCAGGAGCCATATCTTGGGAGAGCGATTGAGTTCACTAACATGGCTTACAATCTTGACGATGTGGTTACGATAACTTATCTTTCCCGTTCTAATGACCTTACTGCTCAGGAAGCATTGGGAAGCCCGACGGTGAAAAATGCCAGGATAGTGGACTATATGCCGACCATGACATCATATGAAGCGAAACAGAGACTTAGGGCCTACTATGATTTCTACGATGTGGATGTGGATCGCTACTTGATAGAGAATGAAAAACAATTAGTCTTCATTAGTGGGAGGGAAGTTGAAGTTGATTATGGAGAGGGATGGCAGAATCAGAATCTGTTCTTCACGCATGGTTTCGGGGCTGTGGTTTCCCCAGCTAACACGACGGAGGTAGATGGATCCCCGGTATTGAGTGTTAAGGATATTCCTCCGATAAGCGAGTGGAGGGATATTGATATCAAGGACCCTCGGATCTACTTCGGCGAAATGACAGATGATTACGCGATAGTAAATGCATACGGATTAGATGAGTTCGATTATCCCCTGGGGGAAACGAACGTTGATTATAGGTACGAGTTCGATAGAGGGATTAAGCTGGATAGCTTTTTGAAGAAGCTCTTCATCTGGTCATACACTGGAGATCTAGAAATTATGGCTTCTGGTTATTTGGCTAGTGATTCCAAGATTCTCCTTCACAGGAACGTTTATTATCGAGTCGAGAAAATAGCTCCGTTTCTGCGCTACGATTCTGACGCTCAGACCTTCGTTGGGAAGGACGGTGGACTTTATTACATTATAAACGGGATAACTGCAGCCAGTCGATATCCCTATTCTTACAATAATTTTAATGCCCCGGGATACCTCTCAGACAGCGTGAAGGCTTTTGTGAAGTCGGACACTGGAGACGTGCAGTTTTATATTGTAAACGATGGTGATCCAATGGTCAGGACGTATTCGAAAATATATCCAAACCTATTTATAAATGGAAATGAGATGTCGGAAGATTTCAAAGGACATTTAATCTATCCACCGAGTTTGTTTGAAACACAGATGAAAATTTTCAGTAGATATCATATGAGTGACTATCAGGCGTTCTATCAGAATGAGGATCTGTGGTCTCCCGGGGAGGAAAGGTACCATGGAGCTATCACAAGGGTAGAGCCCTATAACATCCTTTTAGATGTCTCGAACATTCCTGGCCTCGGGAGCTCGAGGGATGAATTCACCCTTATCCAGCCTTTCACTCCGGCAGGGAAACAGAACATGCGCGCTTGGGTTGGAGTAGCCCAAGATCCTGGGAACTACGGCAAGATGGTTGCACTTGAATTTCCCAAGGGAGAGCTTGAAAGGGGTCCGATACAGGTTGAGGCGATAATTGACCAAACTGGGGACATATCCACGCAGTTTACTCTGTGGGAAGGGGCAGGTAGTACGGTGCTTAGGGGAAATCTGCTCGTCCTGCCTGTCGAGGGAGATATACTCTATATTGAGCCAGTCTACCTCAGCGCGGAAACTGCTCCCTACCCTCAGCTAAGGCGGGTGGTGGCCGTATACAAGGATAAAGCCGTTATGGAGGACAGCTTGGAGAAGGCGGTAGCGGCAGTGCTTGGTGGCAAAATCTCCAGTTCTCGGGTTGAAAATCGGCCCGTGGATAACCGGCCAGTGGAAAATACATATAAAATATTAGTTCAAATTGTTCGAGAACACCTAGAGCTGAGTGAGGATTACTTCCGGTTGATGAGCGAAGGTCAGTATGCTGAGGCAGGAGCGATATTTGAAGAAATGGTTGATTTAGAGGAAGAGATGAAAAAACTAGTCGTATTATTACCTTAGGTGAATAAGAACAAGCAGACGCTCATTTTCTGGACTTATCGGGCGAATAATATATGCGGCAGTTCAAAGATTCGAACCACGAACCTAATTTTGAGCCTCAAAAACTGATCTCATGGTGATATGGCATATGTGCTTATACATCAGTTATGCATCTTCGGATTTTTCTGACATAATTTCCAAATTTTGGTGTATTTTTTACATTCTCTCCCCTGGGGCGAGGGAGATCAATTTTCACAATATTGCATACTTGGCCTGGTCGAGGGGTGAGTACAATTACCCGATCTGACAAAAATACAGCTTCGGGAATATAATGGGTTACAAATATAACTGTTTTTTTCTCTTCACTCCAAATTTTTTGTAACCACAAGTTCATCTTATCGCGAGTTAAGGCATCTAATGCGCCGAAAGGCTCGTCCATGAGTAGTATCGATGGATCATTTATCAGGGCCCTACAAATTGATGCTCTCTGTTGCATGCCACCTGATAGCTCTTTCGGAGATCTTTTTTCGAATCCTTTTAAACCAACTAGCTCTAACAGATCCATCGCCTTTTTACGAAATTCCTCCGTATTTAGTCCCTTTACCTCCACTGGCAACATCACGTTTTCTAAAATTGTCCTCCATTTGAATAATACAGCTTTTTGAAAAACTATCCCAATGCCAGCTTGTGGTTTTTTTATAAGTTCGCCGTTCAAGGTAACTTCTCCCTTGGTCATCGGTAATATCCCGGAAACTAACCTTAGAAGTGTAGTTTTACCGCATCCGCTTGGTCCGACAATCGATAGAAATTCACCTTCATAGGCATCAAAAGAAATATTTTTCAAAGCTGTTATTGGTTCAATCTTTTTCCGTTCGAAAATTTTTGAAAGTGAATCAACTTTCATTAGGGTAGTTCGCTCACTATTTTTCTTTTTCATTTATTTTCCCTTCCACGGAACAATAATTCTCTCAAGAAGCACAACTATTTCGAAAAGTGCTATCCCCATTCCGAAGAGCACTAGAACATTGGCGAACAAAAAAGGAGTGTCAAGATACGATGTGGCCAGTACCACCAAATATCCAAGCCCACTTGATGGTGCTACAACTTCTGCAAGAACTGCACCGATGACAGCGCCGCCTATCGCAATTTTTAGCCCTGCAAAATAGCTGGGCATAGCTGAGGGAAGACGTAATTTTCTAAATATCTGAGCTTTTGTTGCTTCTATTGACTGCATTAATTCTATGGATTCTGGTTCTACCATTTGCAGACCCTCTGATGTATTAATTATAATTGGAAAGAGCGTAATAATCATAGCGATCACAATTTTCGAAGATAGACCGAATCCAAACCAAATAACTATAATAGGGGCTATGGCTACTAACGGGGTAACTCTTAAGGCTATCGCAACAGGAAAAATAATTCTCTTTAAAATCCCTGAGTACACTATTCCAATACCTAAAGATGTTCCTATTACCACTCCGATGATAAAACCTAATACAACTCCCTCAAGAGTTAAAATAAAATGATACGATACTCTATCTAACCCTTCGCCAAAGGCGTAGATGATTTCGGTGGGAGCTGGAAAAATAAAAGGACTAGCATACCACTTAGCGATAAATTCCCACGCGAGAATTGCTCCGATAAAAAAGAAAACAGGTATTAAAATATCCCACAATTTTACTTTTTTCATTTTGATTACTCCAATTTTTTATTTTGACGATAATATTTTCTAAACCATTTCGTAGTTCAAAGATGTAGACCGCTTTCGACAACTGATTTTTTGGCCATTTCATATAACCTTAGCTCTTCATCTTTAGGCCTAAGCGTTTTCATGTCATATAATTCTTCAAACGGTTTACCAATAAATAGGTGACTTTTTTTTCGTTCCTTTATAGGCAAATTGTATAAATGTTCAGTCTTTTTAAGAAGTTTTCTTGATATCTCATATGCCTCTTCCCTTTTTAACCGTTGTTTTGCAGCTGCTCGGCCAACTTCACCTAAAAACTGGGCTTCCAAGGGTGTCATCAAGTTTTCCCTTAATGGAACGGTGGGTCGACATAATTGGAGGTGAGCACCAAACGGCACTACACTGATTGCATTTGAGGCTATTTCAAGATACCTAAATAAGTTACCGCTTTCGGGACCGCTTACCACTAATAGTGCTTGTGGCGCGGGAATGTTACGTGCGAAAGCAAGGGTAGCTAAATTGGCTGACCAAACTACCTCAGGGTCTTTCCCTTCTTTATCGGGATCTTTTAATGGAAAGGTATTTGGTCTCCACTGCCAATTTGACCTAAAAACGATGAAATCGCCAATCGCTGAGGCAAGGGTAGTTATGGCTACACCTTCGGGGCCTCCCGCGTACCCTCCTAAAAATGAAAAACCTCCACTTTGTATAAAACACCCATAATTTAGGGCAACGGGGACAGCCGACAAGCTGTTATCCTCTATTTTCATTTCTGTCAGATGGGTAAATCTTATAGCATCTGTCTTTCTTATCCCATAGTCAGGATTCATAGAAGCAATATAGCAGGCCGCAGTTGGCGAAATACAATAAAACATCAAATGTTTACCGGGCGCGCCAGCCTCGGTAATTGAATCTCTTA
>CAYFIY010000036.1:0-10289 GCA_964343275.1 Hadarchaeota archaeon (SeqCode) | reverse complement strand
TTCCGGCAGATAAATTTCCATTTTTTCGAACTTATCTCCGACCGTTTTCATTGCTTCAGACAATACTTCGGTTATCACTTTGATAGGATCCAGACCGGCATCTAAGGTTTTTTTAGCTAACTCTTCTGATTTTGTTTCGTCCCCGTTCATGATCGCGTCTTTTAATTCGACTAAGATTTTCTCCATTTAATCAATCCAACTTGTGGTGCTGTGAGGTTGGCGCACCAATAAATGAAATTTCAATTTATTCCCATTCATAATTTTCGGTTAGATAGCAAACTTATAAATCTACCTATGCGGAAGCAGGTAAAACGATTACAAATTAAAATTTGACATGTTTGATAAGGATGGAAGCAGGTGCATCATTATTAATTCCATAAATGGAAATAAATTCGGAATCAAAATTTGAATGGTGATTATCGAAGATTAAGTAAGTGTGTTTATTTTGGATTAGAATCCCTAAATATTTGAGATTAAGGCTGGAACACTGATGGAAAAAAAGTATCTAATCCTTGCCGTCTTTTTTTTGTCCACATTTTCTTATTACTTTGCGCTTCAATCGGTTCCGCCCGTGATTCCTCAGATAATGAATAGTTTCAGCGTAACTTATACTGAAACAGGTCTATTGATGCTTTGGGTGGCTCTTCCGTCGTTGTTTTTATCTTTACCCGCTGGAATCATGAATGTTAGGTTCGGTCCAAGAAAGGTTGGAGGGTTCGGGCTAATGATTACCACAGTGGGTGCCACCATAACCTATGTGGCTTCGTCCTTTCCCTTGCTCATGGTTGGAAGGTTTACCTTGGGGTTGGGTGGCATATTGGTGGTAATAAGCGGATTAACAGGTATCTCGCACTGGTTCTCTAGGGACAAACTTGGAAGGATTATGGGTATATATAGTTTAAATATGCCATTTGCGATAGTGATTGCGTTAAATCTACTCCCAGGGGTCAGCAGAGAATTTGGGTGGAGGAGTAGTTTTCTCATAGCCACAGTTATCCTGTTTTTTAGTGTCATCGCTTTTCTCCTTATAGTCAAAGAAAGCCAGATTGGAAGACAAGTTGAGAGCACAATTCATGGTATCAAAAATAAACAACTATGGATTTTATCAGCCGTCTGGGGTTTGTTCGTTTTAGTATACATGTCATATGTTACTTGGGCAGGAACTTTTTTCATTGAGCTGAAAAACATCCCTATAGGTATGGCCTTCTTCTTAGCAAGTTTCATAACGATAACGGCAATCCCTTTATCCCCAATCGCTGGGAGATTATCCGATAAATTGGGAAGGAGAAAATTATTCTTGACCGCCCCCCTCTTAGGGATGGTTATTTCATTTTTACTTATCCCGGAATTGTCTCTTCCACTGTTGTTTTTTCCGGTTATCCTACTTTCTATTTCTGGAGCCTTCTTACCTCCTGCCCTCTTTTCTCTTCCCTTAGAGATCCTATCACCAAAAATGGTGGGATTAGCATACGGTGTTTTGTACACTTGTTGGAGCATGGGTACAACGACGGGTCCTGCCTTTATTGGATATATCAGAGATACTTTTACAGGAGAAACTCCGATTTATGTTGCGATGGCGGCGTTTTCGTTCCTTGCACTAATTCTCGCGACTAACCTCAAAACTAAGTAAAATGGTTAACTTTGAATAATCGCAAAATCAGGTCCAAGATTTTATCAATTTTACTATAGCATTATGAACATCGAGCGGCGGTGCTACTGTGTTTACCATGACAACTTCTGATTTCTGCAAGAGATTTTTGAAAAATTTTTTTCTGATATTAAGCTTTCGATTATCTCTTACCAGTTGGTGAGGGATGCAAAAATCGTTGGCCTGTAGATACTCCAGTCCAACTTCTGGATCTATTAGAGCACAGACTTTTTCATCTGCTTTATCCCGCTTCAGAAGGATGATTTTTTTAATTGTGGTCATGGGTATCACCCCACCTTCCCCTACGATCCATCTGACGTTTACCAACGATCTTCCCTTTTCGTCGAAATGAGACCTGTCGACAAGCGGAAGATACTCCCCCCATATTTCTCCGATCTCGGCTTCTATATAGCAATTTTTCTCCGATCCAAAGGCTAAATTGCCTCGATCGAAAATACGCACGAAAAACCAATCGTCGGATATCAGCCTTGCCTTGGGGAGCCTTAGCAAGCCCCAAGAGTGTGTGGTCTTCCCCGTCTTGGATGGAGATATTATAGAAACTCCGGTTCCTCCTAAATCTATAGCCGCGCCATGTACTGAACCTATTCCATGATTATCCTCGAGGACGTCAGCGGCGATAGAGAGTGCAATGCTCTTAACCCATCCGTAATAGTTAACGTTCTTCAGAAAAGCGGTATTAGTGCAGGGGTCATACTTCACGTCCAACTTGCCGTCCTTTTCGCTTATTACGATAAGACGTCCGTGGTAGCGAATGTTTTCGTCCATGGCATAGAAGTTTTCCTCCCAATTATCCTTTATGTTCTTCATCTCCGTCAACAATTTCACGCAGCAACCGTAGATGTTGGCTTTCTTCGTATAGAGGTACCGCTTTTTGTAACAGTTGAATAGCTCTTCGCTCTCCTCGGGAGTAATTAGTTCAACTTTGTATATCGAGTTTTGTTTCTCTAAAGGACTCATACCACCAACCTAATTAAAGTTCTTGGTAAATAATCAGTCGTTTACATCTTTTTTAACAAATATCTTATCATCGGACACGGGAATTTGGATATCTTAATAGGGTTTTGGTCGCACACTCCTTGAGGAGGCTGTAGCCCGATCCAGCTTGCTTGATTACCCTCAGCATCTGGTTCGCGTCGTCAATCCTCACACCGCCGACGGAGGTGACTCCTCGTTTGAACAACGGATCCGGCACCATGCTGGATGTGGCCCCCGAAAGTATGATCTCCCTCGCTCTGCTAGCCATACTCAGTATTTCGTCAATGGTGTGATTAACTATGGCGGCTCCTGAAACCACAACGACGTCCGCGTTGGGAATTTGTTCCTTGCCCTTTTCCTCCGTGTAAATAGGGATATCTCCACTTGCCGCACTCGGGTTCCTCTCGATTACGAATAGTTCTCTTACCTTGCCTACCAGATATTTGATGTAAGGGGTGAACGCACCTATCATTGCCACGACATCTGTTGACTGTAAATCTACCGAATAAAGTGGGTCGGCATCGTAAGTTATTTGATATTTTCCATTTCCGAAAAGTATCTGTTGAGAAACCGCATTGATGGCAGCGACCCCCACGGCGCTCTTTAGCGGACCAGGATCCGTCGCCGCATCTAGAATATTTTCGAACGGCTGTTCGGATAGATATCCTGAACGCGGCATCTTACCGTAAGATCGAGGGCAGCACACGGCATCCGGGATATCACGAATAGGGGTAAAGGCAACTCCGCCGTGACCGGTATCAAGCATAACCCCGGTATAAAATACACCTATAGCCACGTCTATAACATTAATCTTTGAGGTATCCACTTCTTTGTGGATTAATTCTAATAATTCTTCTATGATTTTGCTCTGGGGTAGCCTTGTCATTTTTTTGGCCCCGCTCCGGAGTTCATTTTCGTTATTTATTTCTTAAACTTGGAGATCTCCTCGGTAAAGTCGACGCCGGTTATTATGGAGGACCTGCAGCAATAGCGTTTCAGGCCCAAGTCATCCAAGACTTGGCGGGGATCATCTCCCTTGTCTACCCTCTCTGTGAAATTATCGTATTTGTCTGCGAGCGTTTTTCCGCAGGTGAAACATCTTACTGGTCTCATTTTTATACCTCAACGATAGCTCTTTTGAAATTTTGCCCTAGCTCCGCGTCCTCCCGGCTTTTTTGTCTCTTTAAACCTCACATCGCTCTTAACTAACGTCCAATCGTGCTTTTTAAAGATTTCTCGAACGTTTTGATCCCCGGACCACTCCGCCAGTCCTCGGGCTATGCCCGTGCGAACCGCATCTGCTTGCCCCATGTAACCTCCTCCTTTCACCCGAACTTCGATATCGACGGTTTTGGCCAGATCTGAAACTAATTGAGAGGGCTCTAGGATTTTTAATAGCGCTATTTCGGGCTCGAAAACTTGGACTGCACGATTGTTAATGATAATCTGTCCCTTTCCTTCCCTGATGACTACCCTTGCCAAGGCGGCCTTTCTCCTGCCTATTGAGATAACCGTCTTCATTTATAATCTCCCCCTAATCTTCGACTAAGGTCGCCGACCCTCATAACCCGTCTGGTACTGAGGTGTTCCAGAGCTGCGTTTGGGATGATAGTGAACTCTTTGCCGGAAAACTCATCTGGCATCCTACGGTGAACTCGTAGACGACGGAATGCAGCAATCCCTCGTGACTTGCTATACGGCAACATCCCCCTGACTGCCCTTCTGACGATATCCTCCGGACGCTTTGGGTGAATAGGCCCTCTAAGGGGGTTGGCCACGTTTCGCGTCTTCATCCATGATTGATAGGAATCCAATGTGATTTCTTTCCTACCTGAGATTATCACCTGTTCTGCATTCAATATGGAGACCCTTTCACCTTCCAACAATTTCTTGGCGGCGAAACTTGAAAGCCTCCCCAAAACGCTGTCCTTTCCGTCGATAATGATCATGCCATTACTCCATAAGCTTCAAATCTTTTCCTGATGGGTTTTGCTCTAATAGCTGATTCAGGGTAAAAGCGCTTCCCCCAGCTGCGATTACCTTACGTCTAGCCGCCGCCGAAAACTTAAATGCAGCCACATTTACTGGATGGTTCAACCTGCCTGCGGCTAGTATTTTTCCGGGAACGACTACCGTGTTGCCATCAGTGGTGTATCGGTCGAGACTGCTCAAATTTACCTCTGCTCTTGATCTCCGCGAGCCCTCCAGTCTCCCAGCTAAATCCAACCAAATCTTGGCGCGATTTTTTCGCCCCTCTGTACGCAGTAATCTGAGGAGTCTTCGCAGCAGTGGGTTGGTCGACCTGATTTGTCTCGACATTTCATCAGCTTGACAAACTTCTATCCATACCCAAATAAATACAGTGGGTCTGAGCTAGAACAAAATTGCTCAAAAAAGCGGTACGATATCGTAGGTTAAAACTGATGACTTCGAAAACTATGCGTAAAGGAGTCGTTAATTTACAACTAAAATAGGGTATTTGATTAAAGTATCCCTATAAATTAAAGGGGTATACCTGATAGTCGGGCTAATAGGCTGCGGGGCGATAGGCAAAGCTTTGGCGCGTGCAATTGACCAAGGGAAAGCTGGTGAGGTGAAGTTGGGTTGGGTATACGACATCCATCAGAAGGAGTCTTCAGAATTAGTAAACGTCCTCAAAACCAAGCCAGAGATAGCGACTGAAATCATAGAAATCTTCTCGGACAAATGTATAAATCTAATCATAGAAGCTGCATCACAGACAGCTGTCGAACAATACTCGCTCCGCGCGCTTCGCTCTGGAAAGAACCTCCTGATCATGAGTGTTGGAGCTCTCGCAAACAAAATGCTGCTCGAAAGGGTGCGCTCAGAAGCCACCCGAAGAGGCTGTAAGGTCTACATTCCCTCAGGTGCAGTTCTCGGAATAGATGGAGTTAAAGCAGCTAAATTGGACGAAATTCATGAAGCTATTCTAACCACACGAAAACCTCCAGCCGCGCTTCGATATAGTGAGTACTTGAAGAAACATTATACAAGAATAGACGGACTAAAGCGGCCTAAAGTTGTGTTTGATGGTACAGCGCGTAGGGCCGTAAAAGCCTTCCCCGCTAGCGTGAACGTTGCCGCTACGCTCAGCCTAGTGGGCATCGGATTCGACAAGACTAGAGTTCGGATTATACTTGATCCAAAAATCAAACAAAATAGACACAAGATTTACATTAGGAGCAAAGCAGGTGAGTTCGTCGCCGAAACCCGCAACGTACCCTTTTCGGACAAGCCGAGGACAAGCTACTTGGCCGCCCTTTCGGCAATACGTACTTTGAAAAACATAAGTGAAATATTCAATGTTGGCACATAGCTAATAACCCGGCAGTTTACCTATTTTTGGGATCGAATGGACCAAAAAAAGCTAAGGAAATGCATCCTCGAGCTAAAGGTCAAGCGAAATGCTATAATCTTGGCACACAACTACCAGAGGATGGAAATTCAGCTCCTCGCAGATCACATTGGAGACTCGCTCGACCTCGCACGATACTCATCGAACGCGAATGGTGAGGTGGTAGTCTTCGCAGGGGTTGACTTCATGGCCCAAACCGCCGCGATGTTGAATCCAGGTAAGACCGTGCTAATCCCAGACCATGGAGCAAGATGCCCAATGGCAGCTCACCTCCCAGCTGAATTGGTCAGAGCGGCTAAGCTTGAACATCCCGACGCTGCGGTCGTCCTATATATCAATACCCTCGCGAACGCACGTGCCGAAGCAGATGTTGTTTGCACCTCCTCCAACGCTTCTCAAATCGTAAACGCATTGGATGAGGAAGAAATTATCTTCGGACCGGACAGAAACTTGGCTTGGTATGTCGAGCAGCGAACTGACAAAAAGATAATTCCCCTCCCTGATCGGGGTTACTGTTACGTGCACAGGATGTTCACCCCCGCGGACATCCTCCTGAAAAAGGAAAAAACACCAGACGCAGAAGTGCTGGTTCACCCAGAATGTGACCCGGAGGTTCAAAAGCTTGCTGACTACATATGCAGTACTAGCCAGATGATTGTACGATCCAAAACATCTCCGGCAAGGAAGTTAATAATCGCAACTGAAGTAGGGCTGGTCGATCGGCTCAGACGGGAGTTTCCAGATAAGGAATTCATCCCTGCTCTTGAGACTGCGATTTGCCAGCAGATGAAGAAGCATACCCTCCAGAATATTTACGAAGCACTACGGGACATGAAGCACATTGTCAGATTGCCAGCAGAGGTCGCGGATCGAGCGCGTATATGTACAGAGCGAATGTTGGAGATATCTGGGAGAGGATCTCATGTCTAAGACCGACGTGAGAAAAAAAATCAGGCAGATGCTAGCCGAAGACTTAGGTAAGGGCGACGTAACATCAGAATCTCTTTTCGGACCAAATGTAAAATCCAGAGCTAAATTAATCGCTAACCAATGCGGGGTCTTAGCAGGAGTTAGGGAGGCAGCTATGGCTTTCGAAGAATCCGGAGTCCTAGTAAGAATTCTGCGGCACGATGGAGACGAAATCTCAACCGGAGATGTTATCATGTGCGTAAGTGGTTCAGCTAGAAGTATTTTAGCAACTGAAAGAGTTGTTCTAAATCTGCTCATGCGTATGAGCGGAATAGCCACAGCGACACGGGACCTCATAATCCGAGCCAAGGAAAAAAATCCAAATATAGCCATCGCGGCTACCCGAAAAACTGCCCCGTTAATCAGCTATTTCGACAAAAAGGCAGTCATGGTTGCTGGAGGGATTCCTCATCGATACAGCCTGAGTGACCAAGTTTTGATAAAGGACACCCATTTAAAACTAACAGGGTCCATCAAAAAAGCCATCAATAGTATCAAACAACTAAACACTAAAGGAAAAATAGAAGTTGAAGTAAGCAATCCCGAAGAGGCACTTATGGCGGCAAGGGAAGGAGCAGACATAGTGATGCTTGACAACATGGCCCCTTCTGAACATGCTCGCGCTATAAAAATGTTAAAACGCGAAGGGATAAGGGAAAAGGTAATCTTGGAGGCTTCAGGTGGGATAAATCTATCTAACGTTGGAAAATATGCTTCAGTGGGAGTTGATGTTATTTCGTCTAGCTACATGACCATGCGTGCCCCCGCAATAGATATAGGTCTTGAGATCATCAATACTGGATCTCTTGATCTAAGAAGGGTTTGAGGAAACAAAAACTTAAATCCCGTTAAAGTTGCCTATATAGTAATCAGATGTTTCATGAGACGAGTAATCCCTTAAGCATAGTTCGCAGGATAGTTGAACCCTGGCACGATTCCCTAAAAGACCCCCTGCGGGCGCAGGAACAAGTCCTCCTCGAGTTGAATAAAGGTTACCGCAAGACCAGACATGGACGGGGTTTCGCGGCGCGGGATGTGAAATCGTTCGTAGATTTCAGGGATAGGTTCCCGATACTAGACTACCAGAAACTTACTCCGTTTCTCGCTCAAATTCACGCTGGCGATTACAAATCTATTCTCCCCGAGCCGCTCGAGTGCTGGGTCATGACCAGAGGCTCCACTGGCCCGGCGAAAATACTGCCAGCCACTAGGCGCCATCTGGGACAGATTTTCACCTGTGGGCCGCGCGCCTTGGTTAACCACGCGCTGAGAAAGAGGGATCTTGACCTCGTGATTGGCAACCTACTCAATCTTAACTTCCCGTCCATTGTTCACGCCACGCTCAAGGGCCGCAAGAAGATGACGTACGGATACAGCTCTGGAACCTACGCCCGACTCAATCCTGTGCTGGGGAGAGTGGGACTGATTCCACGACAGGAGGATATAGATGTCCTCGGCCCGGGCATCGCCAGAAGTGACTGGGCGAAGAGGTTCGAGCTGGTATACAATAGAGCTCAGGGACAGAATGTGACCGCCACGATCGGAGTCGCCCCGATCATCCTCGCCTTCGCCCGCTACCTGACAAGAAAACATGGAGTCAAGCCAAAGGATTTATGGAACTTCAAGGCTCTGTTTTGCACCAGCGTCAAAAAGATACCCTTCCGATACGCACCCATTCTTAGGTATTATTTCGGCGAGATCCCGGTGGTGGAGATATACAGCGCCGCTGAGGGGGTCTTCGCCCAGCAGCTCGATGACATGCCCTACGTCTCCCCCAACTACGACAATTACCTTTTTGAAGTAGACACAGGGAAGGAGACCAAAATGCTCCACGAGCTCAAGCGCGGGGAATGGGGAAAGCTTATTGTCTCCACTCGAATATTCCCCAGGTACAATATTGGAGATCTGATAGAAGCAGAGGGAAAAAACTACTTTCGAGTAATTGGTAGGGACAACCGCTGGACCCTAACTGAGCATATGCTGTATCGACTTATTTTCCGATGGTTCCTTTAGGTAGGAGGATGCCTCTTCTTGGCCTTGGTTATTTCGTAAAGCACAAATATCCCGATGATTATCCCTGCTGCGATCCAGAAAAACGACCCGTCCACTTCCGCCGAGATTGCGCCGGAGAACTCAAAAAAAAGCATTGACCCGATGATTATCAGTATGATCCCAGCTATTAAATTACCACGCCAATGGTATTTCCACTTCTCCCGTTTTTCGGAATTCTCTATCTTCTCTGGTTTCTCATCCTTTTGCCCAGTGATATCAGAGGTATTTGAAAGTGATTCCTTCGGTTCACCACATTTTTCGCAGAATAGCATCTCTTTTAAAACCTCAGCGCCACAGTCGTTACAGTAAGGCAAGGGTCACCTCTCAACTTTACCTGTTTCACCTCGATTAGTTAAAAACACCCTAGATACTCCCATAGCCGGGCTTCGTCTAATCAACTTATTTTTTGTGGAAAGGGTATTAATGGCGACGGAGAATTTTGGCCGTATTCTGAGCCGCGGTTTTTACTTCCTTTAAACTTTTCACTCCGGCACAAACTCCCTTGCCCGACACGAAAATCAGTAGCACTGCCTTCGGTTCTGCCAGCCTGAATACCAACCCCGGGAATACCTCCGGCTCATATTCGGTGTTCTCAAATCTGCGGGCTATCTGCTCGAGATCGAACTTTCTACCGAAATCAACCGAAGCCACGATGTTTTGGACTTTGACCTTAGGATCCGACTTCACCTTCATGTGAGCCCGTTTGAGCTTCTTGGTCAGATTTGCTATCGCCTCATGGGCTTCCTTCATGCTCCTAGCGCCTACGCAGTTCATCTTCCCTGATGAAAAAATCAAGAATGACGCTGGGGGGTTTAATGATTTGTATGTGATGCCCGGAAAAACCTCTGGATCATAGGCTGCACCCTCAAGCGATCTGGACAATTTATCGAGATTGAACCTCGTGTCGTCATAAGTAACCGACAGCACGATGTTTTGAATTTTAGTCTTTACCACGTTTTGAATTTTAGTCTTTACCACCATCATATCCACATCTTTTATTGGCCATAATTTGTGCTCTAGCATTTAATGGTTTACATATTCCTTATATGCCACATACTCCTAATCATTCTATTCATTGACCGCATGGTGTATAAGGACATTGTAACAAGCGGATTTCTTGCACTATTGACTATTTAAACTATGACACCCCATTATAGCAAGATAGATATGCAAGATCAAATTGACCGCCCCGGTGAGGGAACCGAACAACCAGCTGAGGGAACCGAACAACCAGCTGAGGGAACCGAA
>CAYFIY010000035.1:0-10369 GCA_964343275.1 Hadarchaeota archaeon (SeqCode) | reverse complement strand
GAAATCCGTCTTTAGAATATTTTTTTGCTTCGCCGTGCCCAGAGATGTTATTGTGATCGACTATTGCTATGCCGCTCAGACCCTTGGCGCATGCGATTTCGACAGCACGAGCTACGGTGCATTTGCCATCACTTGAGTAAGTGGTATGTACATGTAGGTCGAAGTGGAGCAACTATTTCACCTTTGAGCCAGGTTTGACGGACTTGTCGAAGGTGAGGATTGATATGCCGCTTTCGTCTTCTGCCGCGAGAAGCATTCCCTCAGACACTACACCACCAAGTTTTATCGGCTTTAAGTTAGTAACCACCGCGATGCTCTTACCCGTTAACTCTTCGGGGGAGTAATGTTCCGCGATTCCGGATACCAGCGTCCGCTTTCTGTCCTTCAGGTCTACCCCGAGCTTCAAGAGCTTCTTTGATTTTGGGACCTTCGCCACCGACACGATATTACCCACAATGATATCCAATTTTTCAAAGTCCTCGATTTGAATGAGTCTGGTATTTTGTTTTTCGGGATTATCGGTCTTGAATTTGGTGAATAGAGTCGATGGTTCCCCTATCGAATGTCCCGGTTTAATATCAAACTTATGCGCCTGTTCCCAGCTGCTAATTTCGTGGGCTAGTTGCTTGGATAATATTGTTGTGACTGAAGGCATGAAAGGATTGAGAGCCACGCAAAGGACGTTAACTAGATTTATGCAGTTCAGCATACAACTCGCTGCCTTCTTTGTATCTTTTTTTATGGTCTCCCATGGCTTGTTTGATTGAAAATATTCGTTTCCACGCTTGGCGATTGTCATAATTTCCTCCAGCGCATTTGTCAACTTTAACTCCAAGAGCAGCTTTTCTACCCTTTTCACCCGTTCCAGCGTTTCACTCTTTATAATATCGTCGATCTGGCCTTCTGGGACTGTTGAGTGGAAACGGTCTCGGATGAAAGTTAACACACGATGCACGAAGTTCCCCAAAACATCAGCTAGTTCGTCATTGAGCCTGGTTTGTAGGCTGACTTCTGAGAAATTTCCATCTTGACCAAAAGAGATCTCCCTGATCAGGAAGTATCTAACAACGTCCGAGGTGTACTTTTCAACCAAATAGGAGGGGGCGATAACATTGCCCAGAGATTTGCTGATTTTCTGCCCTTCCACTGTGAGAAATCCATGGGCGAAAATTCTCTCAGGAAGTTCCAGACCCGCGGACATCAGCATCCCGGGCCAGACAATGCAGTGGAATCTAATTATGTCCTTAGCGATGATGTGGACGTCAGCCGCCCAATAATCCTTCATGAGTAGGTAGTTGATCAAGGCATCGAACCAGACCCAGATGGTCTGCTCGTGTTCCCCGGGAGCTTTTATTCCCCAGTCAAGCTTTTGACGGGTGACGCTGACGTCCTGCAGCCCCTGCTTGAGAAAAGCAGTTACTTCATTCCTTCGAGCTTCGGGTTGAATGAAATGTGGGTTCTCCTTTATGTATTTTAAAATCTGGTTTCCATATTTAGAAAGCTTGAAGAAGTAATTCTCCTCCTTTAACTTCTTTGGAGTAGTAAAGTGAAGGGGACATTTTCCCCCATCTAGGTCATCTTTCGTGTAAAAAGCCTCACAGCCTTCACAATACAGCCCCTCGTAAACCCCCTTGTAAATGTCCCCACTTTTTTTAAGACGCTCGTAAAACTCGTACACGTTTTTCTTATGGCGTTCTTGGGTAGTACGGATGAAATCGTCGTAGCTTATGTTTAATATCTTCCAAGCCTCCAACCACATTTTCGCCATCGAGTCCGCATATTGCTGAATTTTCTCGAAGCCCTTCTCTTTTGCGGCCTCCACAGTTTTCCCGGAGTTTTCGTCCAAGCCAGTAAGAAAAAATACATCATCACCGTATAAACGGTGCCAGCGAGCGAGGACATCTGCGACTACGGTGGAGTAGGCATGACCGAGGTGCGGCACTGCGTTTACATAGTAAATTGGAGTGGTTATGTAGAATTTTGCCATTTTCCACCCTTCTCAATTGTGTCGAATGGATTTATATTTAAGATGTCAGCATTTATTTTAACTTCATATCCGAGTTATTCCGGGGTTGATTCAATCATTAAAGATTCGGCGGTGGTTCTCTCTAAAAATGTTGTTTTGTTTGATACAATACAGTGGGTTGCTGGATATGTTTGACTTGCTGATTAAAGACGGATACATAATTACGATGGCCCCCAATAGGCAGGTTTTTAAGCGTGGATCTATTGCGGTTGTGAACGGTAAAATCGTCGCCGTTGGGGAGAATGTAAAGGGTAAGGCGGAGAAGATAATCGATGCTCGAGGTAAAGTAGTCCTTCCAGGTTTAGTTAACGGCCACACTCATTTGCCAATGGTCTTACTGCGCGGTGTTGCAGACGACATGCCACTCAAGGAATGGCTCTCCACGAAAATATGGCCGATCGAGAAGAACTTGAGTGCTAAGGATTGCCATGTTGGGGCGCTATTGGGATGTGTTGAGATGATTAGGTCCGGAACAACATGTTTCGCCGATCAATATTTTCACATGGATAAAGTGGCACGTGGAGTCGAGGAGGCAGGCATCAGGGGAGTGCTATCATACGGGATAATCGAGCTGGACGATATAAAGAAGAGGAAACAAGAAATTAGCATCGGCGAGAACCTAGTCAAATCTTTTCAAGGCAAGGCCGATGGCAGGATACTCACCATGTTCGGCCCACACGCCCCATATACCTGCTCAACGGATTGTCTCGCGGAAGTAAAAGAATTGGCCAAAAAACACGCAGTCGGTATTCACATCCACATCTCGGAAACTCGAGACGAGATAGAACAAACAATTGAGAAATACGGCAAGCGACCGGTCGAATATCTGGACTCGATAGGGTTTTTAGGGCCAGAGGTGCTGGCCGCTCACTGCGTTTGGCTATCTGATAATGAAATCAAATTGTTACGAAATAAGGAAGTAAAGCCAGTTCACAATCCAGTGAGCAATATGAAAATCGGATGCGGCGCGGCCCCCGTCCAAGAAATGCTTGTGAATGGTATTCCCATCGCTTTGGGAACAGATGGTGCGGCATCGAACAATTCTCTTGACATGTTCGAGGAGATGAAGTTTGCAGCCCTTCTCAGCAAGGTTCATAAACTAGATCCCGTCGTAGTTCCAGCCATATCGGTCTTGGAAATGGCCACCATAAATGGCGCTACAGCTCTGGGGCTCCAGGAGGAGATTGGTTCCCTTGAAGCTGGCAAGAAAGCAGATTTGATAACGGTCGATATGAAAAAACCTCATCTCACCCCAATTCGCAACGTTGTATCCCACCTCGTCTACAGCTCCCTTGGAAGTGATGTAGACACTGTTGTGGTTGATGGAAAGGTGCTGATGCAAGGGAGAAAATTAATTACTCTAAACGAAACGAAAGTTTTAGAGCGAGCACAAAGAACTTCTGATGATTTGTTGGCCCGAATGGGGGAATTAAATGGTAATTAAAGTGAGAGACATCCAGTTAGCTAAACAGGGAAAGCGAGTGGTGGACTGGGCAGAGCGCCATATGCCAGTTTTGATGACTATTAGGAGGGAGATGAGGAAGAAGAAACCACTTAAAGGTCTGAGGGTTGGCATGACGCTTCACATCGAGGCGAAGACGGCCGCACTCGTCAGAACTCTTGTCGCTGGAGGGGCTGAGGTCGCCATTTCTGGGTGCAACCCACTTTCGACCAAAGACGACGTCGTGGCAGCCCTATTGAAAGAAGGGATAGATGTCTATGCGTGGCGGGGACAGAGCGAGCGTGATTACTACGCCAGTATCAACCGTGTCATAGACCACCGCCCTGACATCATGATCGACGATGGAGCCGATTTGATTTCGATGGTCCACGCCAAGCGTCCGGAGAAAATTAGGAAGATAATAGGCGCCTGCGAGGAGACCACCACCGGGGTGAACCGGATGAGAGCGATGGCCGAAGATGGTGCGCTGAAGTTCCCGGTAATAGCGGTTAACGACACCAATGCCAAGCGCCTTTTCGACAATAGATTCGGGACAGCCGAGTCTACCCTGCAGGGGATAATGACGGCGACCAACACGCTGATTGCTGGAAAGGAAATTGTGGTGGTGGGCTACGGCTTCGTGGGGCGCGGTATCGCTTCCCGCGCGAAGGGGATGGGGGCAATCGTTACCATTATAGAAACCGATCCCATTAGAGCTCTTGAGGCAGCGATGGATGGCTTTAGGGTCACGCGGATGTCTGAGGTTGCTCACGTCGGGGATATTTTCATAACCACGACGGGGAGTATCCACGTTGTCAGAAAAGAACACATGGCTCGTATGAAGGACGGAGCAATTCTCTCCAACGCAGGTCATTTTAATGTCGAGATAAACATCAAAGACTTGTCAAAACTTTCGCTCGCGCGACGGAAAATAAAGGAGGATGTAGAGGAATTCAAGATTAAGGTTGGACGACGACTCTACCTCTTAGCAGAGGGACGTCTAGTCAACCTAGCGGGGGAACGCTCACTCGGTCATCCTATGGAGATAATGGACATGAGCTTCGCGCTGCAGGTCTTGAGCACGACCTACCTCGCAGAACACGGCAGACAACTTCCACCAAAAGTTTTCGATGTACCCGCAGAGATAGACAGAAAGGTGGCTCGGCTCAAATTAAGCTCGCTGGGCATAAAGCTGGAAAAACGGACCAACGAACAAATCAGATACGGAAAATCATGGTTGATCGGCACCTAGGAAGAGAGCTTGAACCTTAATATCGCACCCAAACCCTTGAACGCGCTTATAAGCTGCTTTCCCTCCTCGGTTTCCTTTGATATGAATTCCACGCCAGTGTTAAATCTTTCAGTAAGATCGATCAAATCTTGCACGACATCCTTGCTTTTAAGCAAGGTTAGTTTCTTCTCGCCGCATTTGAGGCATTTTCGCTCAGACAGCTTTTTTTTGTAGAACTCCAAGTTTTCAACTGTTTCATTAAATTCTTTACCACACGATTGGCATAGCGCCGTGATCCTGTTGTTTCTCAAGCTCTCGGAAACGAGTATGGTCTCAACTGTCCCTTGTTCGAGTGCGCGTCGAATTTGTTCCTCGCCGTAGGCCACCAATCCCTTACCGGATACGAGTTCGTCCATGAAGCGACGTATGACTGATTTTTCCTTCAATATTTCAAGGTCAGTTAATATATCTCCTGACTTGTTGACAAGTTCCCTAATGCCGGTCTCATCGGTGTAACCAGTGTCCAAGACACCGACGATCTTCTTCCTCACGGACTCGTAAAGAAGCCCGCTATCGAGGAAGTTCTCTTTTGTGGGACCAGGACCACCCAAAACTATCGCACGCATGTCTGGAATCTGAGAAAATATCCCGTTCGCGGCTTCGGCAACACGTTTGGAGTAATCGTGAGCCGCTATTTCAATTAAACGCTCGAAACGCCTTGCCGACTGTCCACCTTTACTATGTTTTCCAGGGACCCCTGATGTCATTTTTCTTATGACCTGAACATTTTTACCCCGTAGAGTGGCTAAAGTGGCCTCACGCCTATCCATGACTAGAAGCCCAACTGTATCCTTAACTTGAAGCATCTCTTTGAGTGGTTCCACAACAAACTCTTGATCGCACCTGTACATCCGGACCGCTACGGGCTCAGGCGGTTCGATCCAGTAGAGCTGTATATCTGCCACATCTTCTCTTCCTGCCACGTTGCCGCAGAATATTGTCATCCCATGGAGAGGGGGGGTCCTGCTAGTGTCTGAGTAAGTCCGGAGAAACTGAATTATCCGCTCAAGCGCTGTCAATACATTCTTGCGCGTGCCTTTGGACTTTATGCTAGATGCAGTCCCCTGTTCGTCCCGAAGCTGCTGCATGACTTTAGTTAGATCAGTATCTGGTGTTATGTAGACCGAGATGAGTTCCGTTCCGCGGCCGCGTTTTCCCGCAAGGTCCTCGATCATTCGCTTGAACCTGTATGTAGACTTGATATCGTCAGACATTTTTCATCAACCATAATTTTTTAGGACCATGATTAATACGATACTACTAAAGTTTATCTGGTGATCTATGTGAGGATAACTATTTGCATTGGGGGATCCATCTTGGCTGCCGATGGACCCGATCCTAAATGTGTTCAAGATATTATAAAAACTGTTCACAAGCTGAAATCCAAAATGCACGATGTTCTGGTAGTGGTTGGTGGGGGCGAGCTGGCGAGGGTGTATATCAACGCCGCGAAGAAACTGAAAGCGCATCAAGTATCCCAAGACTATATCGGCATAGCAGCTACAAGACTCAATGCTCAACTTCTGGTATCGGGGTTAGGAGACTTAACAGAGGAGACTCCGGTGTCTGTTTTTAAAAAAGCGGTTAGGTCAATGTTGCGAGATAAAGTTCCAGTGATGGGGGGCACAATCCCAGGGCAAACCACGGATGCCGTAGCGGCGATGCTCGCTCAGACCACCAAATCTGAGCTCCTTGTATTTTTCACCGACGTGGATGGAGTTTACACTGCTGATCCTAGAGTGAATACCGATGCCAAGAAAATTGAAAAATTGACAGCAGCGCAGCTGGCTAAAATAGTGGGCTCTGAGGCGATGAAGCCGGGGATAAAAACCATCATGGATCCGGTTGCTGTCAAGCTCATTCAACGAGCCAAAATAGAGACCATGATTTTGGGAAAACAAGAGATCAAAAGGTTACCGGAAATTATAAATGGCGCCAAACATACCGGAACAATAATAGTTCGGGTGGACGAATGATAGAGGACCACAAGCACTGTACAGTTTGCGGCAATCCAACGGAAGTCGAGAAGACTATTTGTTCTCCATCTTGCGAAGAGGTTTTAAAGCAGCAGCAAAAGAAAATGGCAAGGTCCAGAATGATGATGTTGATATTCTTCGTTGTAATGATTGCCTTGATAATGATCATACCCTACTTTACTGGAACTTAGTTTCGAGGGCTTAAACTGTAGCAGCCTCTAAACCCAGATATCTGCTCTCATCGGTATCTTTAGTTAAGGGAGATAATACATTAGTCGTTAACTTAACTTGTGAGATAAATTGAGTCTTGTTCTCAGTTGGGCGATACAAGAAGTGTGAGGGCTGGCTCCGAGATATAGATAACTTCTACCTTATGTCCGGCGCTCTCAGTTTCCTTCGCGATATTAACGTCTCTGGGTGATAGTTCGATTGTCTTATCGGCTTCTTTAATAGTTATTTTCCCCTTTTTCAGCTGTGCTGCGATATACTCCGATCCCATCTTCTGTAGTTTTTCAGAGACAGTTTTCACATCGTCTCGCAGCCTTGGACCAAGCCTAGCTAAATTCGGTACAACTGAAATCACTTTTTCATTAAGCCTAGGTTTGCGGCTCGTAATCTTCAAATTCTTCACCCTCATGGTTCCGGCAATGTCTGCTATGGTTTCTTTTAGCTGTCTCGCAGTTTCTTTGTCGGGGGCGTAAATTATCAGTCTTGAGAGCTCACTGCTGAGCGCCATCTTACGCGCGGACTTGAACCTCCGTAAAGTGCTTATGATTAAATTAACCATTTCGCCCAGTTTTTCTGCCGAATCATCTATAAAATTCTCGTCTACATCTGGCCAGCTAGAATTGTGGATGCTGGGAAGACGTAGGTGTGGAGTGAAATAAGTCTGGTAGACTTCTTCGACAAAATGTGGAATGAATGGGGCAAGAAGCTTGATTGATGTCAGCAAAGTGTGGTATAGCGTGAACGCGGCCGCATTCGTTGTCTGGTCTCCGCGGTAAAGTCGATGTTTCACCTCTTCGAGATACATGTCGCAAAACTCGTGCCATATAAAGTTTTGAATCTCTCCCAATGCGCGATTAAACTGAAAGTCCTCCAACCATACTGTGGTCTGCTTCACGAGTTTGTTGAGGCGGCTCAGGAGTCTACGGTCTACTGGTCTGAATTTTATCCCATCGGCTTTGAGCTTTGCTACATTTGAGTTCAGTTGTGGTCCGGCAAACCTCGCCGCGTTCCACAACTTTCTCATGAACCGATGTCCGAATTCCACGTCCTTCCAGCTGAATGGTACATCAGAACCCGTAGAAGCTCCAATAGCTGCCCACTGGCGAAGGGCATCGGCACCGTATTTATCCCGCGCTTTGGTGCTGTTCACATAGTTTCCAAGAGATTTGTGCATTGCCTTCCCATCTTCCCCCAACACCATGCCGTTGATCAGCACGTTTTTGTAAGGTGCTTCATCCAGAAGCGCTAGGTGGCGAACCATGAGATAGTAGTCCCAAGTCCTTATGATATCCGTTCCGTTGGGTTGGAGGTCAGCTGGGAACAATCGACGGTCTAAGTCAGGCCATCCTGCATGAGCTGCTATGGTTATCGAACTGTCCATCCAGGTGTCAAGGACGTCTTGCTCCGGCTCAAAACCTTGGTTCCCGCAATTGGGGCATTTCTCCATCGGTGGCTTGTCTCGAGTTGGTATTACCGGTAACTGTTTCTCCTCAGCCACTAGGGGCTCTTTGCAGTTGGAACAGTACCAAATGGGAATGGGGGTGGCGAAAATCCGTTGTCTTGAGATAACCCAGTCCCAGTCCATTGAGCTTGTCCAGTCAATAAACCTTGTCAACATATAGCTCGGAACCCATCTCACCCGCTTCGCTTCTTGGATCACCCTGTCGTTTAGAGCGAGCACGCTCATGAACCATTGCGGCTTCGTCAAGATTTCCACAGTGGTCTTGCAACGCCAGCAGACCCCTACGCTTTGTGGCAACTCTTCCTGCTTTTCAAGTGATCCCGCTCGGTGCAAATCATCGACAATTGCGCGTCGGATTTCCTCTATGCTCATCTTAGAGTATTTCCCGGCAACATCTAATGTTCTCCCCTTTTCATCAATAAGCTTGATAACGGGCAGCTTATGACGTTTCACCCATCGCACGTCGGTTTTGTCTCCAAAGGTACACACCATCACGACACCTGTGCCAAATCCAGGGTCTACATCCACATCCTCGATGACCTTTACCACTTGGCCGAGAGGAGGAACTTCGAGCCTTTCCCCGACGTATTTCTTATATCGCTCGTCATCGGGATGAATGGCCATAACCACACATGCTGGCAAATACTCTGGACGAGTGGTGGCAATAGTCAGGGTCCCCCCTCCACCCACCAGTTTGAATTTGATGTAGTTGAGGGTTGTTTCCCTGTCTTCGTGTTCCACCTCTGCGTCGGCTATAGCGGTTTCGCAACGGGGGCACCAATTCACCGGATGTTCTCCTCTGTAGATTATTCCTTTTTTATAGAGACGCAAGAACGAGAGCTGGGTTTTGCTGTAATAGCTTGGATCCATCGTTCGGTACTCCGTGGACCAATCTATGGAAAAGCCAAAGGAGTTCATCTCCTCCTTCATCTGAGCGATATTCTCGCTCGTTAGCATAACGCATAGTTCGCGAAATTTTTCAGGGGGCAGGTCTCCCTTTCTGATCCCATAGCGTTTTTCAACTTGGACTTCGGTCGGTAGTCCGTGACAGTCCCATCCTTGAGGAAACAACACGTTGAATCCTTGCATTCTCTTGTATCTGGCAATGATGTCGAAATATGTCCAGTTAAGGGAGGTTCCTATATGAAATTCACCGCTGGGATAGGGAGGAGGTGTGTCTATCACATAAGTTGGTGTTTTCGCGTCTCCATGATCGAAAGCATGAATTCCGATCTCCGCCCATTTACGGCGCCATTTTGGCTCAACCTCGAGCGGGTTGTAGTCTTTAGATGCTTCCATGTTGACCATCTCAAAACTTTGGGGAGAGCGATATAAGTAGTTAGGGCTAATCAGCGCCGATTATTTTTCATCCAGTATCTGGGAAAATTTCTCGGCTTGATTGTTTTGGTGGACCGATAACCATTATTTCATCGCTAACGTCCACTCCCAACCCAGCTTGCCCCCGTATGGTTTTCACCAAAGTCTCAGATTCAATCCTAGCCAATTCTTTTGAAGGCGTATGTTTGAGGAACAGCATCCCCATATGTATCATCACAGCCAACTCTGGTTTCACCGCTTTCAAAATTTTAATCAAATCATCCGAGCAAAGATGCCAGGGTATTCGCATCGACAATGGTCGTGTCACGTTTGCTATCAGAACTCTGACCCCCTCGAAGTATTTTTTTATATCATCAAAATATTGGGTGTCGCTAGTGTAGCCAATCAGGCCTTGTTCTGTGTGGAACACTATTCCAAATGAAGTTGGATCGCTGTGCTTCATTGGTACCGTTTGGATGCGCATGTTCCCAATTTGGAGCGTTTCTCCAGGGTTGATGACAGCCAATCTCTCAGGTTTTGATTGGTGGTATTTGGATATCGCGGGGCCAAAATTTTCGATTCCTTCGATCATACTTTTGCTACAGATCAGCGTACCTTGCTTTATTCT
>CAYFIY010000034.1:0-12315 GCA_964343275.1 Hadarchaeota archaeon (SeqCode) | reverse complement strand
GAATGCTGCATATCATGCTGTGTATAATGCTGCATGTGCTGGATCAGAAAGCTGGATTTTTGCCTCGCTTCTACGTGACTGTGAATTCGATTTCGGGCCAGATAAAGAAAACGCCTCAGTTGCCGCAGAAATTGTTTTCTCTATATCTTGCTCGGTGTGTGCGGTAGAAATAAACTGATGTTCAAACACGTAAGGGTGGAAATATATGCCCCTCCTGAGCAGTTCCTTGTGGAAACTTCTACATTTCTCTGCATCGCATGCGGCCGCTTCCCTTAAGTTTCTTATCTTCTTGAGTTCAGTGAAATAGACCTGTAACCCTGCACCGCCCAATCCTTGCACAATCGCTTTAGCATTAGTTTTTTCGATAGCTCCTCCAATCCCCTCTAATAGCATATCCCCCATTTTTGTGATATGTTGGATACCGCCGTCCTCAAGAGAAGCTATACTTGCGTTAGCAGCAGCTAGGCACAAGGCGTTTCCACCGTATGTTCCAAAATGGGCGACCTTTCCTGACCCTACTAAGTCCATAATCTCCTTCTTTCCAGTAATGGCAGCAATGGGGAATCCCGCCCCTAGAGCTTTCCCAAATGTGGCTAAATCCGCCTTTACGCCAAAATATTCTTGGGCGCCGCCCAACGCTACTCTGAACCCGGATATTATTTCATCCATGATAAATACTATATTGTTCTCCTGCGTGATTTCACGTATTCCTTCTAAATATCCACTTTCCGGTGGTACAGTACCGGTGTTCATCATTATGGGCTCGGTAATTACTGCAGCTATTTCATCAGCCTTTTGTTTAATCGTTTTCTCTAAAACATCCAGATTGTTCCAGGGCAACACTATAGTATTTTTTAGGCTATCTTCCGGTATGCCCCCAGATTCCGGAGCTTTTAAAGGTGTTCCTTCCTCCCCATCATATTTATGTATGCTCACAAGGCAGTAATCGTAGGCCCCGTGATAACCACCCTCAAATTTTATTATCTTATCCTTACCAGTATAACCTCTAGCAATTCTAATGGCATGCATAGTGGCCTCTAATCCAGTGTTTGTAAATCTAACCATTTCGGCGTTAGGAACTAGATCTTTGATTTTTCCGGCTGTTTTAACACTAAGCTCACTGGGCATGCCGGACATTGTTCCTTTTTCCATTTGATCTTTGACTGCCTCAATTATTTTTGGCGGAGCATGTCCATGTATTAAGGGACCGAGAGATAACACGAAGTCGATATACTCATTTCCGTCTGCATCCCAAAATTTAGAACCTTTACCTCTATCAAAGAAAATAGGGTAGGGATCAAAAACAGGGTAGGTTCTGATCGCAGAAGAAACTCCCCCCGGCAAAACCTTACAAGCTTTCTCAAAAAGGTCTTTAGATTTAGTAGTCTTCAACCCTTCTACATACGTCATAGATCACTATAAAATATTTTATCTTTAAATACTTTATGGAATTTAAGAGTACGGAGAAGATGTCCGAATTTAGGGTATTAAAGAACTAGAAGCGTTTTTAGAGATTTATTTAAAAGTTATTAAAAACAGGTAAATTAGGATTATTTTACAATATGTCGTTCTCGTTCTAATAAGTTGGATCTGAAGTACTAATTATTTCGCTACGGAGATATTTTACTGAGCCCAACGCAGCGTAATTTTCTCTAGCGGTTTAATATTTATGATAACCGTGCGAGAAATTAATTATTTATCTTATTATTAAAATTATTAATATTGTTCGTCGAAACCATTAAATATAAATAAATTTGGAATAACTATATTTGATTATATGGCGGATATTATAATTGAAAACGGTGCGTTAATCCCGATGGACGGAAAAAATGTGATTATCGAAAATGGTAGCGTTGTAATCGAAAGGGATAAGATTGTAGATATAGGAAAGACGAAATTCATAAAAAACAATTATAAGGGCGATGTTGTAATAGACGCAACCGATAAGATAGTTCTTCCCGGTTTAGTCAATGGACATGCCCATACCTGGTTTAATTTGTTCAGAAATATATTTGGTGATAAAACAATAGGATATTTAATCTCAAATGTATTCCCCTCAATAACTGACAGTATTAAACAAGATGAGGTACACATCGGAGCTAAACTAGCCTTCATAGAGATGATAAAATCAGGTACTACCAGTTTACTTGACAATCCTCCCATCTTCGTTGGGGGTAAAAGTCCTGTGAAACCGA
This sequence comes from Hadarchaeota archaeon (SeqCode), assembly GCA_964343275.1. Taxonomy (GTDB): domain Archaea; phylum Hadarchaeota; class Hadarchaeia; order Hadarchaeales; family Hadarchaeaceae; genus Hadarchaeum. Next base: position 10,120 of record CAYFIY010000034.1, on the reverse strand, counting down.
CAGCGACGGCAGTGAAAGAATCTGGAATGAGATGCGTTATTGCTCCAGGAATGATGCCCGTTGGAAGCGATGCCGATAAAGGAGTAAAGGAATACCGCAGGCTAATCAGAAAATGGCATGGTAAGTCACAAGGAAGAGTTCAAATCTGGCCTAGCCCAATGGAGCCTTGGCCTACCGAGCTACTTGTTCCATTTAACGAAGTTGCAAAAAAATATAAAGTTGGAATAACAATACACCTTGCGGAAACAAATGAAGATCAGAATTATACGATGAAGGAATATGGTAAAAGACACGTAAATTTGTTGAGTGAATTCGGAATATTAGGTCCTAATTTCGTGGGTTCTCATAGTATTTGGCTATCTGACAGCGAGATGAAGTTGCTAGCGGAGTCAGGCAGCAAAGTTGTTTACGCACCAGGATCGGTTATGTCACAGGGGAGCGGCATAGCCCCGGTGGCGAAAATGTTAAAGCTTGGTACAGTTGTTGGTTTAGGATCTGACGGGGCAGCATTCAACGTAGATATGTTTGAGGAAATGAGGCTCACAGCTTTGATACAAAAGGGGTATAACTTAGATCCTACCTGTATTTCATCATATAAAGTTCTAGAAATGGCGACTATAGATGCTGCTAAAACATTACTCCTTGATAAATCCATAGGTTCCATAAAAAAAGGTAAAAAAGCTGATTTAATCATCGTAGACGTTAAAAAGGCTCACATCGTTCCGAGACACGATATTTTTCAGAGCCTTGTTTTCAGCGCCCGTGGCGGTGATGTACAAACTGTAATAATCAACGGCAAAATAGTAATGGATAACAAGGTAATTAAAACGCTAGACGAATCTGAAATAATTGACAAAGGTGAAAATGCCGCAAAAATCCTTGTAGAGAGGGCAATCCCACCTCGATTTCTTCCAAAAACCATGACGAAATAAAAAATATATCAGTCCAGTGGGTATAAACATTCAGCCGTCTAAGCAAAAAAAATTCTAAATAGTTTATAGCAAAAATTTGTTAACCCATCTATTCCATCGTTAGAGATAGAAGTGCTTTCTGTACATGTAATCTGTTTTCGGCTTCATCGTATATTGCGGAATGGGGTCCGTCGATTACCTCGTTTTTTACTTCGTGTCCTCTATCCGCTGGTAAACAGTGCATAAATATGCTATCCCTGTTGGTAAGATCCATCAGCTCATTCGTGCAAGTCCAATCTTTATATTTGTTTATTATTTTCCGTTCGCATTCCTCCCCTATATCTGAAAAATTAAGTGTTGCGTGGTTCCTCATGTAGATGACATCTGCGCCATCAAAGGCCTGATTTAGATCTGAGGTCTCTGTAAAAGTTCCACCGCTTTCATTACAATTTTTTCTAGCATTCTCAATTATTTTTGGGTCAAGTGTGAATTCTGATGGTCTCACGTATACCACATCCATACCGTACCTTGTCATAAGCATGACGTTTTCCTGCGGAACTGCTGCAACCCTAAATGCTCCCGGAGAATAACCCCAAGCTTGAACATATTTCTTACCTTCATATTTTGAAAACTTTTCCTTTATCGTCATCAAATCTGCTAACCCTTGGCAAGGGTGGTGCATTTCTGTTTCCATGCTTATAACCGGAATATCCGCCCACTTTGCATATTCTTGGATAATTTGATTTCCTTCTCCATATTTTTGGGTGTACACTCTAATTCCAATGCCGTGTCCGTATCTCTCTAGTACCTTTACAGTGTCCTTGATGGCCTCAGATGCCCCAGGGTCCCCAAGTCTCATAGTCTTAGTCTCCAAATAATGTGCATGACCTCCAAGTTGAGTCATTCCTGCTTCAAATGAATTTCTCGTCCTAGTCGAGGATGCATAAAATACCATAAAAAATGTTTTATTTTTTAATTGCTCATGCGATTTGTTTGTTTTCAAATCACTTTTCAATACACTTGCTAAATCGAACACGGATTCAAGTTCTTTTATCGTCCAATTTTGACACGTGATTAGGTCCTTCCCTTTGAACACAATATCTCCTTCCTTTCAAAAATGTTAATAGGCCCAAAATATTTATAATTTGCGGTAATAAGAAGTTAGATTAAGCTCAGGTGTGATATGATGTCTAGTTTACCCTTGTTAAAGGTCGCCTTGGAAAACGCCAAAGTCATTAAAATGGGCAAATATGACTACTTTGTGAACCCCATACAGGCTATATCTCCACCGTTGAAACCAGAACTACTACGTGAGATAGTTAAAAGGATAATTAAAATTGCCGATTTTGATGTGGATCGGATCTTAACCATTGAAGCAATGGGCATACACGTTTCAACCTTAGTGTCTGCAACAACTGACATATCCCTGTTAATCGCTAGAAAAAAGAAGTTTGGGTTGCCCGGTGAGCTAGAGATTGAGGTGAAAAAAAGCTATAGGAAAATAGCTGGGGGAATGAAAGTAGAAAAGTTTTACGTTAATTCAATCGATAAAGGTGATAAAGTCCTTATCATCGACGACGTGATATCTACTGGGGGTACTATTATTGGTCTTGTTCGGGGCCTGATTAAAAAAGGCGTCATAGTTAAGGATATAGTAGTGGTGATGAACCGCGGAAATGGCCCTCAGAGAGTAAAGAATAAAACCGGCTGCAACGTAAAAACGCTGGCCAACATAGAGATCATAGAGGGTAAAGTTAAAATCCGTGGAATAAGCTGAATTTTGAATTGCTACAAAATCACGCAAAGGAGAAAAACATATACTTTCTTTAAGTTAAAGGATAAATTAATGCATGAGGTGATATGGTGAATATCAAACTTTGTATCGACGGCAAAAACATCGAGCTAAATAGATTTGTCGTAAAGTTCCTGAGCGGAACTATTTTGGGAGCTGTGGCTTCGCTGAGAGAGATAGAGGATGACTGGAAGCAGATGGAGTTAAACATAACAAGATGACCGTACCCCATCTTTTATTATTTTTATATTTTCCATTATTTTGGGGTAGCTGTATTGAAGACGTTAGAGATCACTTTACAAGTTCGTCATGATTATAATATCCTATTCTCATATTGAAGTTTGAGCTTGCCGCTCTTTTCCCACGAGAAAATAGGTATATCCCGCCTTAAATTTTTTAATCTTTCACTCAACGCGTGAACCACTATTGGAAGCGCAATAGTGGCGTCTGAATAACATATAACCTTTTTTGCACGTCGGTTAACCTTGCCCCAAGATTGTGCCTCCTCGAAAGTACATCCAGAAAGTCCGCCCCACATGGGTTGATCCGTGGATATCTGAAAAGCATATTTGTGACTGCGATCATGTCGAGTCTGATAGCTCGCAATAACGGCCGTTTGCTGGATGAAGTTCTTAGGGACGCCACCACCTATGTAGACAACGCCAGTAGAACGGGCAAATTCGGTTATCCTCGAACTTTCCTCCACGTCCTTGAGCGAATCGATTACTATCCGGCGATTACGCTTCCTGTTCGCGAACATGATGGAGAATCCCAATGAGCTATCGTTTAAGGCAGGACAAAAAATTGGGACTCCACTGCGGTACGCACTGACAATTATCGAGTCCTTTTCCCTTGCGACATTGCTTAGATACCTACCCAAGATGTAAATTACCTCGCGGGAGGAGTACTTGTAATCATCTAGCAGCTTTCGAGTGAATTCTTTCTCTATCAAGTTGTCTGCTTTGTAAAATCCTAATTCGTCGGCGAATACATCATAAATTCTATCCACGTGGTGTTCCCTCAGCTTCACATCGTCTGCAAGATGAGAGCCTACATAATGTTTCTTGCCCAGAGACTCATAAAAATCATGATAGAGATTAGCTCCAGTAGAAACAATGACATCAATCATTCTACGTTTAATTAGGTAGGATATCAACCTCCTCATTCCGGATGGAACCATTGCCCCAGCCAAGCCCAGCCAAACGGTTATGTTTTTTTCCTTAAGCATCCTCCTCCACAAAGAAGCAACTTCGGCCAATTTTCTCCCCTGAAAAGCCGTTGAGAGCATTCCCTCCATTAGGTCACTGATGTTACGCCCGGGATCTACATTTAATGGCTCGGTCGGATGTTTGAGAAATTTTGAGGGCATGAGATAACATCGAGGCATTTATTTAATAGTTTTCTGGTTTATCAAAGCTGCAGGATTTACGCTAAAAGTCTCCAAGGGTAAAAAAGATCGGGTAAAAATATTGCTCTAACTTTCAGTTAAAACCGATCCGGTTCAGGTTTATGCTCGATCTGAAGTTTAATACTGCTTGCGATCTCGGCGCCCATATATGGAACGCGCGCTAATTCCTGCTCACTTGCTTGTTTGATGTTGGCAAGATTTCGATACCCCGAGCTATATAAGCTGCGACCACGCACTCGACCTATCCCGCGTAACTGAACCAGTCCCAGCAGCTCCTCTCTGATTCCGTACCTGATCCGGTCTTGCAAGTTTCGTAGGGGAGTTAATGCAGGTTTCGCTTTGAAGAGACGCGCAATCTCGTAAGAGGAATAAATCAACCATTTTGCAGTATCAGCCAATCTCCGTATATCCCCTGCGCCGACACTAAACATTTCTTGAATGTCCACCTCTCTCGACTCATTAATCCAAAATTGGAGCATTTCCGAGGTCTTCAGCTCCGCTAGTAGAGCCTCGTATTTTTCTGGCTCAAATGACGGGTCAGGAATAGGTGTGAGCAACTCATCGCGGTGCTCCAAGTATGTGAGTTCTAAGTTTGAGTAGTCTCCTTGCCTCAAGTACAACAGTCCCATGTTCGGGGTATGGCATACTAAGTGTAGAAGGGCAAGAGCTGTAGGAGCCTTTGCAGCGACTCCCTGGATCCCATCTCTGATAATAACGGCCGATAGAGGGTCAATATAGAGCATCGATACACGTTCCCCGAATGGCGTCGCAAGTAGTAGATCACGCTCACATCTTATCATACGCTCCTTCGAAAGAAAATCCAGAACATTCTGAACCACGCGTTTCACGTCGCTTATGCCGTACTGATAGGAAAAAAATGTCCTTTCCATAAAGTCGAGTAGCCCTTTTTGGTTATTCACGTAGCTGGCTGCGATTGATGCCAATACATGAGTTCGAAGGGCAGGTTCGGTGGCCAGTTTAGAGGTTATCCTCTCGGGCTCAGCTGCAATAAATCTATCAAAAAGAGCATCTAACTCAGCCCTCCCTTTTGCGATTACGACAGCTTCCCCATACTCGTCGTACTGCGGACGGCCAGCACGTCCGGCCATTTGATGAAATTCAAAAACAGGGATGAGAACCAATCCGTACGGCTCGACATATCTTCTGTAGTCTCGAATGATAGTCCTTCGCGAGGGCAGATTGACGCCCATTGCTAGCGTGGGTGTTGCACAAATTACTTTTATCAAGTTCTTTTTGAATGCAACCTCTATGTTTTTTCGTTGAGTATGATGGAGTCCAGCATGGTGAAATGCCGCTCCCATTTTAACGCAACCCGCTAACTCACGACAGGTTCGAGTGGACTCACCAAGGGCACTTTCAATAATTTTAGCTACCGCGACTAGTTTTTCCTTTTCCTCCGTTGTAAGAATTTCTCCTACGCCCTTTGCGACAAGAGAGGCGGCGGTCTGTGTCGAGCGACGTGTGTTGACGAATACTAGCGCTTGTCCACCTTCTTGCACAGTGCCGATGGCTAAGGATGTAAGATCATCCTTGTGTAGCACATCTAATTTACGTTTGCTCCCGTCACCGAAAGTGATCCGCTTGTTGTAATAGACACCTTTCTTAAGTGGAACTGGACGCCATTCGCTCCGGACCAGCTCGGCCTTTAACCATTTTGCAATCTCGTCAGCATTTTTAACAGTAGCTGAGAGCGCCAATACTTGAAGGTTGGGTTTTACTTGTTGGAGCCTAGCCGTCAGAACCTCAAGAGTCGGACCTCTACCTGGATCATCTATCAAATGCACTTCATCCAAGACCACTACTGAAATAACATCAGCTAACCACTTCGCGCGATGACGAAGAAGCGAATCAACCTTTTCTGAGGTAGCAATTATTACGTCATAACGAGCAAGACCAGGGTCTACAATATCGAAATCACCCGTGCTTATGCCAACCTTGACGCCCAAAGAGCCATATTTACCTCGAAAATCGTCGAATTTTTCACTCGCCATCGCTCTCAACGGGACAATATAAAGGCACTTACCTCCTTCATTGAAGATGGATCTGAGCATGGAGAACTCTGCGATCAGTGTTTTCCCAGCCGCAGTTGGTATTGCCAGGACAATATTTTTCCCGTCGAGGACACCTTTTTCCACTGCCTCGATTTGTGGGGGATAAAGGTCAAGAATACCGGATTCTTCCAAAACGGCTGAAACTTTCTCAGGGATGTTATATTTTCTGCAGAGTTCTTCAACTTTCATCAAATCACAAGATGCCAATTGTTTTTAGATGGTTAATACTAGTTTATACTTAGACCGAAATACTTTACCGCCTGTCGGGACTCACGTTTTTTTTGAATAATGGTGAGCAAAACTATTTATCGAAAAAACCCTTCATGAAATTGGTGATAGAAAAAATTGACCATTTAGGGATAGTAGTTAAGGATCTGGATAAAGCGTTAAAACTATATGGGGAAATTTTGGGACTGGAGATTGAAAAAATTGAATATAACCGGAAGACGAAATTAAAGATGGCTTTCATCCGCATCGGAGAAACTACCTTTGAACTTATCCAATCTCTAGATCCGTCACTCGTTAAAAAAAACCTTTCTATCGACCTATCCTATGAAGGCTTTCATCATATAGCTCTTAAGGTTACAGATATAGACGGTGCGTTAAGGAAGTTAAAGAAAGGTGGAATTAAGCTTATTCATAAAACACCCTACCAAGGCGCAAGGGAGTCCCGAGTTTCCTTTATTCAACCAAACTCAACTATGAAAACCCAACTAGAATTGGTGGAAAGGAAAGAATAATAATTCGCCTTCAGTAAAGATATCAGACAGATTGTAATTCTTGCACTGGAAACGATTGTTCGAAACTGCCTATTTCTTTTTTTGTCATAGGCGTCGATATATTGAAAAAACCTCGGGGCGCGATGAAAATACCTCTATTGAGCAATGACATATGCAACAATTTTCTTGCATCTTCACTTACTTTTTCAGCGCTTCTAAAATCTACGACCTCCTCCTTTGTGAAGTGAATATTGAATAGAGAACCAGCTCCAGTTACTTGGCCGACTATTCCTTCTTCATCAAATATATTCTCGATTTTCTTTCTCAATAGCGCACCTAATGAGTTTATCCTTTCAATCGTCGATTGGTTCAACATCTTCATAGCAGCCAATCCGGAGGCCATGGTGATAGCGTTTCCGTTAAAAGTTCCCGAGTGTGGTATGAAAACCTCTTTTTCAGGAGAAAATAGCCTCATTATTTCCTCAGCCCCCCCAAAAGCACCCGCGGGAAGGCCGCCACCGATTATTTTTCCGAGAGCGGTCAAGTCCGGACGGACATCGAAGTATTCTTGCCCACCGCCTTCACTTAACCTAGCTGTTTGTACTTCGTCAAATATTAGCAAAATATCGTGGTCTTCGGTTATTTCTCTCAGGAATTTTAGGTATCCATCTTTTGCCGGTATAGCACCAGCCACTCCCATGACTGGTTCAACAATAACTGCTGCCAAGTCTTCTTTATTTTGTTTAATAATATCCTCCGTGACTTCCCTATTGTTAAATGGTGTAATCAAAACATCTTTTACGACGTTTGCGGGTATTCCCAATGTTTCCGGGACGCTTATCGGGTTGTCCGATGTTCCAGCTATTTTAATATCCGGATGTACACTCACCTCAAAAGTTGGACAGGTGCCGTGATAACCCCCCTCCATCTTGAGAATTTTTTCCTTCCCCGTGTGAGCGATGGCAGCCCTTAATGCAAACATTGTAGCTTCCGTTCCAGAATTGCAGAACCTGACTCGATCAACCGATCGAAACCTGCTACAAATAATTTCCCCTAACTTGTACTGTGGTTCCATCCCAGCTGGACAAGCCCATAATTTTTCCATCTGTTTTATTGTGGCTTCTATTATTTTGGGATGACTGTGACCGTGAATTAGAGAGGTATAGTTATTTAAAAAGTCGATGTAGGCGTTATTATCCACATCATATATTCTACATCCCTCCCCCTTCTCAATGAATAAAAGATAAGGCTTGAAAAATGCAATACTTCTGGTGTCCCCTCCTGGAAGGTATTTTCTGGCCACGGAATGAATCTTCCGGGAATTGGGAGTCCGCCTCTTGTATTCCTCAATCTGTTTTAGGTAAAGTTCCTTCATAAGAGTGAATTTTTTTTCAGCCCTAAAAAATTTTCGGTCTTAAATTTTTTTTTATTTAATAGTCTCCTGACAAAAAATTTATGAAGCCTAAGCAGAAAGTTTTCTCCATGGCTTAAAATCTTCCATTTGGTGAAATCGATGGCTGATGTTTTGATAAAGAACGCGAAATTTCTAGTACTTGATTCTAAAAAAATAATCAAAGATGCTGCAGTCGCTATCGAAGGTAACAAAATTATCGACATCGGAAAAACTGACGAGTTAAATTATAGGGCAGAAAAGATCTTAGACGCAAGTTGGAAAGTTGTCATGCCAGGTATGGTTAACTGCCATACCCATGGCGCAGAGAATCTATTTAAGGGACTTTCAGACGACAGACCTTTATGGGAGTGGTATCTAAATGTTGTCGCCCCTGGTCAATTTTTCTTCACTGAAAAAAACATTCGCCTATTCTACCTTTTAACATACGCTAGCATGATAAGAAGCGGGACCACGTGCTTCCTAGACCAGTATTTTTTCCCAGATGTTATGTGTAGAGCAGCACAAGAATCTGGATTGCGCGCCAATGTTGCTCCGTTTATTTTCGACCTGAAACCAGCTGAAAAGTGGCAAAATAGGTTTATTGACGCCGCCAACCCGGAAGCACAAATTAGGAACGCAGAAGAGGCAATAAAGAAGTGGCATACTGCCGAGAGTGGAAGGATACGGATTCAGTTCGGCGTCCATACAGTCCTTGACAATAGCGTCGAACATCTTCAGAAGACTAGGGATTTGGCTAACAAGTATGGCGTGGGTATTCACGTTCACCTTAATGAATCATCGGGGGAAATTCAAATGGCTAAAGACATCCATGGAAAAAGACCTTTGGACCATGCCCACGATATAGGATTACTGGGCCCGGATGTATCTGCGGCCCACTGTTGCTGGCTGACAGATAAAGAAAAGCAAATTTTAGCAGATACAGGGACTAAGGTTGTCCACAATCCGAAAACCAATATGAAGATAGCTGATGGAATATGCCCCGTTCCTGACCTGTTGGATAAGGGGGTAACTGTTGCTTTGGGTTCAGACGGAGCAGGTTCCAGCGGTGAGATGGACATGTTCGTCGCCATGAAATTAGCCGCAATATTGCACAAGGTCAACAGGTTGGACGCCTCAGTAATGCCAGCTTCGAAGGTATTCGACCTAGCGACAGTAGAGGGAGCGAAGGCAATGCGATTGGATGCTGAAATAGGTTCCATAGAAAAAGGGAAAAAGGCAGATATAATCTTGGTTGACATTAAAAAACCTTGCTTCTTTCCAATAGCAAGAGAATCTATCATTAGTAACTTGGTTTACACTGCCAACGGGAATGATGTAGACACGGTCATTGTTGACGGACGTATTCTAATGGAAAATAAACGAGTGAAAACAATCGATGAATTCTCTATCTTGGATGAAGCTCAAAAAGAGGCAGAAGAATTTATTTCGGAACTTTGGTCAGACATCCCGGGGATAAAGAGAGGAGTTAGGGGGATAGATTACTGGCAGACTGAAAACAAGGATGCCCCAGAAAAATCATGATCTTATTATATGATCTATGACCATTAATTTTCGTGAATCGAAAAGCACCCTATTAGTCAAGTCCAATTTCGGCAGGTCGGAAAGATGTATTACGATCATTTAAAAGAAAGGACTTTCTCGAGCTTAGCGCTGATTTCCATTCTGACAGAGTATCTAATTTTTCTAACTTTTCCACCACACTTTGAGAAGCTCTTCAGAAATTAGAAGAATTGGCTAAACATAAAAAAAAGGGGGGGGGGCTAACATACGGCTACGGAATCAAAAGCTATATAGTATTACCCTA